>CAYNGN010000092.1:0-7934 GCA_964396615.1 uncultured Thiothrix sp.
GTCGTCAATATGTTGTATTGCACGTAGGTTATAGGTGAATAATGCAATGGCAAAAGGCAACATAATGAACATTAATGTTGATAAATGATCTGGATTTGGGTAAGTACCATGCGATGTATTTTCTCTTAAGCGAGGGATACCAAAGTAAAAATAATTCCCTTCTTTACCATATTGGATGATCGCTAACATTGCTTCACCTACTGCAATGAGGATGGCAGCAGAGATAATCAGTTTGACTATTTTTTGAGGTGAAGACACCACAACTAAAAAAACAGCAAGGGGAGGGAGGAGTGCAAAGAATGCATGCTCTGTTTTATAAGGAACAATAGAAAGGCTTTTATTAATGTCATCTAAGTTATCATTCGTTAGCCAATATGCTATTTGTACATAGAGTTCTCTTCCTGGTATTAACTCCCATAATGCTGTTGGTAAAGGCATTAAATAAATGAGCGGAGTGATGGTAATTAATAGTATAAATAACCAGTGTGACTTATTAATAAAGTGGTAATGAGATTGGGTAATGAAAAAAATGATGAGGGTAATAATCGCAATGGCTTCAACCATGATTTGGGCATCTTGTATACCTCTTGTTTTGCCCAATAAATAAACAGAAAATATTTCTGCTAATGGGTAGGTCGCAAGCATTATAATAATGAGTGCTGTGGGTAAGTAACGTATAAAGTAATGCATAGTTATAATTCTTGATCTTCAGATATTACTAATGCCATATCATCAAACCAGATATCGCCACGTACTCTACGTTTTATTTCTGAGCCAGTGGTGGTATCTAGAAATAGACCTTGAGCAGGGCAGGTTGGCTTGTCAGGGATAGTGAAGGTGAAGGTTTTTTTCTGCCACTCAAGTCCTCCTTTGAAAGGGGGGAAACTAGTCGCTATTTTATCACCAAGCGTTCCATTTAAGTAATCAAAATCATTGATACAATATACGCTCCATACAAGACCTTGCTCAGCAGACAGACGACTTCTGACATTAAAATTGAGAGTATATGTCCTGCCTGCTGACAAAACGAGTGGCTGATGTAAGTAACCGAGATAGTTAGTTACCCATTTGTTAAACGTAATATGTAAACTATATTTTCCAGAAAGACGGCTAATGCTATCTCTATAAATATGCACGTGGGACATATTGCCAAAAATCCATGCGAACCCCTCATTAAATATATTACCTTCAAAGTCCCCATTATATAAGAGGATGTTATATAACGGGGAGTCCTTGGAAGACGTTATTTTTGAAACTACATTTTCATCAAGTGCGTTTCTCCAACGCAGCGAGCTTAGCCATAGGTCATAAGCTTCTTTAAGTTTCCCCGCTTTTCCTAACCGTTTTAGGAGTATGTTTCTGTGTATGATTGGAAATTGAGGGCTATGTTCAACTTCCTGTAGGTAAAACTGTGTTACTGCTTTTAAGTTATTAGTTTTATTTGTATTGTTTACCAAGTATCTAAAATAATGCATCCACCATGTAGGAGGATTTTGATGGTAAGGGGTAAAAAGTTCTTCCGTGCTATCTTGTAGGGTTGTTTTTTCATAAATAGAAAAAATTGTATTTTCAATAGGAGTAAAAACGCTCGCATTTTGGTAGTTGTAATTTTGAGTGAGAACAACATTCCAAGCGGTCATTGCTTTTTTGTATTGATTTTGTTGTATCCAATAGTTAGCAATACGGAGCATGGATAAAGCATGTGCAGGCCAGAGGTGAGCAGAGAGTTGGGCTGCTTCATTAGCCCGTTGTATATTCTGCTCAGCGTTATTAATTATCAGTAATTGTGAAAGTACACCACCATTTGATAGGTTATTTTGCAATGCTTTATGACTATAATGTTTCGCCATTTTTAAGTTGTTTTTTTCTAAAGCATATTTAGCCAGTTTCTCATAAGCATAAGAATGTTGAGGGTTATGGTTGATAATAGTCTTATAGTCTTGCTCAATGTAGGTGCTATAGGCTATAACTGAAGCAGGTATGCCGCCCGCTATAAAGTACAAGCGTATTAGTAAAAAAGAGCCAGTGATAAGTGCTAGTAGTTTGATTATCATTGTTTTTTATTTTTCGTTTAAGAACGAGTGACCTTGATTGTTGTTAGTATAAAGGTTCAGCTTTGTTTGTGTTTATGAAAAAATGACCAAATAGTTACTTTTATGCCTAAAGTCTATGTTCTTCTTGCCTGTTTGTAGTGAAGATAGTACTGTAAGTTTAGGTTTTAACCTAAAATTTATGAATGTAGTTATATTGTTAAGCTTTTTTAACTAAAACTTAAAGAAAAAATGGCGTAGCTACTTTTTTTTATTGTAGCGTGTTAAATGATTTGTAAAAATTAAGTTCAGATAATCGTTGTTTTTGTGTAATCTTCAGTAGTACTAGTGCGCTTTTCCAAGAAGGTTTTTGCATGTATGGGCTAAATGATGGGTGTTGCTTCAAATGCCTTGAAGGATAAAAAACGAGGTTAGAATATAAGTTTCTGAAGTGGAACTTATCATTTTTCTTACCCTCAATTAAGTATAATATTATTAGTGTGTTCCTGTTTTATCCTCTATTTGTATGCCTTCTACTATAAACTTTATGGTGATTTTAATGTCGTAGCACATGCATTAGTATTATTCAATAACCCAATATTCTCTCCCCTTTAAAAATAGAAGGAAATAAAAATGAATCAACCTCAGAAAATGAAATACGCCATGTTTAGTGTGGCTGTTTGCCTTGCTATGAGCATCCTTTCAGGCTGTTCAACAAACAGCTCAAAGACAACTGCTGTGCCAACAAGTAGTGAGAGTGCTACTCCTGGGCCAAAGGTGATAGGTAAAGATATTTTTTCAGATTTAAAAGACTTAAAGTACACACCAAGTGCTCAGGGTGAGTATAAAATTGGTTCTAATGATCTTTTGTTGCTTGATGTTTTTCGTGTAGCAGAATTGTCACGTAAAGTTAGAGTCAGTGAAACAGGCACTATTTCATTGCCACTTGTGGGTACGATGAAAGTAGCAGGTTTATCACAGCAACAACTAGAAAAAAAATTAGCGGCAAAACTCTCGCAGTCTTATTTGCAAAATCCACAGGTTAGTGTTTCTGTTGAAGAATTTACGAGTAAAGAGGTGACAGTTGGTGGCTCAGTAAAAGTGCCTGGTGTTTTTCCTATGAAAGGTTCAGTGACTCTTTCAGAAGGGGTTGCATTGGCAGGTGGTCTTGTTCCATTAGCTGATCCACAAAAAGTTGTTCTTTTTAGACCTAATAAGAATGGAACGTTTAAAGCATACAATGTAGATTTAAACGCAATACGAAATGGTAAGATGCGTGATCCTTATTTGAATGGAAAAGATCAAATTATTGTGCATGAGTCAGGTTCACGTGTGTGGCTTAGTCGGGTAACAGGGGCTGTGAGAGGTATTGTTAGTCCATTTGCTCTCTAAATATAGGTTAGCGGGGTTATAGAGTAGAGTATTCTAATTGATAAAATAATCTACTCTACTCTACTTTATTGTTATGCGTTACATATTTCAGCAGCTGAGACAGGTAACATTGTTTCTGTTTGCAATAGACTAATCAATACCATTGCTCTTTGTTCGCCTTCATAGTATTGAAAGATGCCTTTAATATTTTTAAAAGCTTTATTGTTAATGGTTACAACTTGTCCTTTTTTGTAACGATCCATATCAAATATTTTATCAGCAAAACTTTTTTCTTCTTGCATCAGTGTTTCAATAATAGATGTTGGTACTTGTGCAGGCATGTTGCCCCCAAATTTCACAAAGCGTGTGACCCCTCGTGTAGAACGAATAGGCATCCAGTTGTCTTGTTTAGGATTTAACTGGATAAAGACATATTTTGGAAAAAGTGGCTCAGTACTATTGATTATTTTACCTTTTCTTTTGCGTAAGCGTTTTACTTGGGGGCTATAGGTTGTATAGCCTTGGTTATTTAGCTGTTCTTCCGCATAGAATTCTTTGTGTGGTTTAGTCATTAACAGCCACCAGCTTTTTGTATCTTTTATATTCATTCATTGCCCATGATATGTTTGTGGTGATGGAATTATATATGCCATAGAGTAATTTTGTTTGTATTATTTTTAACCTGAGTGCTTATTTGTTTTTTTGAGAGTCGAGTAAAAAATAACAGTTCATATGTTCTATAGTTGATCTTGTTGTCTTTGTATAAGGATAAGTCTATGAAGCAGATTGTTTCCTATTATCAGTAAGCGTAGTATAGTTCGCCCTCTTTAAATAAACAGGTTTAGGTTAAAACAAATGGCTTCAAGAACCCTCTATGACAAGGTATGGGATGCCCATGTAGTTCGTCAAGAAGACGATGGTACGAGTTTATTATATATTGATCGGCATCTAATACATGAAGTGACTTCACCACAAGCCTTTGAGGGGTTAGTTCAAGCAGATCGAAAGCCTTGGCGTAGGGACTCTGTCCTTGCAGTTCCTGACCATAATATTCCAACCATTGATAGAGATAAGGGAATTACCGACCCTGTTGCCAAATTGCAATTAGAAACTCTGGATAAAAATTGTAAAGATTTTGGTTTAACAAAGTTTGATATGAATGATATTCGTCAAGGCATTGTACATGTTATTGGTCCCGAACAAGGGGCAACATTACCAGGAATGACAGTCGTTTGTGGCGACTCACATACCTCTACTCATGGTGCATTTGGCGCATTGGCACATGGTATTGGTACCTCAGAGGTTGAACATGTATTGGCAACGCAATGTTTGATTCAGAAAAAAATGCAGAACATGTTGATTCGTGTCGAAGGTCAGGCAGGTAAAGGCGTAACGGCAAAAGATCTTGTTCTTAGTATTATTGCTAAGCTAGGTACCGCTGGTGGTACAGGTTATGCAATTGAATTTGCTGGTCAGGCTATTCGTGATTTGTCAATGGAAGGACGGATGACTGTTTGTAATATGGCCATTGAAGCAGGTGCTCGTGCGGGTATGGTGGCTGTAGATGAAAAAACCATTAAGTATGTTGAGGGGCGACCTTATGCACCAACGGGAGAGCAGTGGCAGCAAGCGAGTACAGCATGGTTAGAGTTAACCTCGGATGCTGATGCTGTTTTTGATGCAACAGTGGTTATTGATGCAACCGCTATAGAGCCACAAGTAACGTGGGGAACGTCACCTGAAATGGTATTACCGATTAGTGCGATTGTGCCAAACCCTAATGATGAAACAGATGCGGTTAAGGCGCAAGGAATAGTAAGAGCGCTAACTTATATGGGCTTGGAAGCAGGGGAAGCAATGAAGAGTATCAAAATTGATAAAGTATTTATTGGTTCTTGTACCAATTCACGTATTGAAGATTTACGCGAAGCTGCTGCTATTGCACAAGGACATAAAATTGCTGATAACGTCATCTTAGCAATGGTCGTTCCTGGCTCTGGATTGATTAAACAACAAGCAGAACGAGAGGGGCTAGATAAAATTTTTATCGACGCAGGGTTTGAGTGGCGTGAACCAGGGTGTTCAATGTGTTTAGCAATGAATGCTGATCGTCTTGAAGCAGGTGAGCGTTGCGCCTCCACCTCAAATAGAAACTTTGAAGGTCGCCAAGGACAAGGTGGAAGAACCCATTTAGTTAGTCCAGCAATGGCAGCAGGTGCAGCGATTGCGGGTCATTTTGTTGATATTAGGGAGTTATAAGTGGAGCAGTTTACACAGCATACAGGTCTTATTTTACCCTTAGATCGAGAAAATGTTGATACCGATGCGATCATCCCTAAACAATATTTAAAATCCATTAAACGTACAGGTTTTGGACCTACGCTCTTTGATGATTGGCGTTATTTGACAGTAGGTGAGCCTGGTATGGATCACTCTAAAAGAGCATTAAATTCTGAATTTGTGTTAAATCAACCTGAATTTGCAGGTGCATCCATTCTACTGGCGCGAAAAAACTTTGGTTGTGGTTCCTCGCGTGAACATGCGGTATGGGCATTAGCAGGTTATGGATTTCGTGTTGTAATTGCTCCTAGTTTTGCCGATATCTTTTTTAACAATAGTTTTAAAAGTGGCTTATTACCGATTGTGCTTGATAATAAAGCGGTAGACTTCTTGTTTGATAAGTCATTATCAGGTCACGGTTACTCACTAACGGTTAATTTAGAACAACAACAAATAGTGTTGCCAAACGGTGATATATTTTCTTTTGAGGTTGATCGTTATCGTAAGTATTGTTTACTGAATGGATTTGACGATATTGCCTTAACCTTAAAGCATACTGATGTGATCAAGGCTTATGAAAAACAACGTAAACAAGAAACCCCTTGGTTGTTTCCATCCTAGATATAGAGAGTTAGGTAATTGCGTTCACAAATTAGAAGCAAGTTATGTGCGTTATTTTTCAATCAGAAGCATCTTTGAGCGGTAGCGAGTTCCTGCTGATTTAAAAATAATCCATAGGACTTGTTGGGTTCGTTAGCGTGAATATAATTATCTGAACATGTATAGGCACATTAATGAATAGAGAATAGAAGAATAATGAAAAAAATAGTTGTTTTACCTGGCGATGGGATTGGTCTTGAAATTATTGCTGAGGCTAAAAAAATAATAACCGTTTTGCAAGAGCATTATGGTTTTGCTGCTGAAATTGAGGAGGCTTATATCGGTGGTGCTGGTTATGATCATGCTGGACATCCTTTTCCTGAGGAAACTAAAGCACTTGCCCAAGCAGCTGATGCGATTTTATTAGGTGCAGTAGGGGGGCCTCAATATGAAGCATTACCAAGAGAACTAAGACCTGAACGTGGTTTATTAGCGATTCGTTCGGAACTTGATTTATTCTCAAATCTGCGTCCAGCCTTGTTGTATGAAGAATTGGTTAATGCCTCCTCGCTTAAGCCCGAGATTGTGTCAAATTTAGATATTATGATTGTACGTGAGTTAACGGGAGGAATTTACTTTGGTGAACCGCGTGGTATTCGTACCTTAGAAAATGGTGAACGTGAAGGCTATAACACTATGGTCTATAAAGAGTCCGAAATAGAGAGGATTGCTCACTCAGCGTTTGCGATTGCAATGAAACGTGATAAGCGTTTATGCTCGGTCGATAAAGCCAATGTGCTTGAAGTTTCGGAGCTTTGGCGTGAAGTGATGATGCGGGTTGCGAAAGACTATCCTGACGTTGAGTTGAGTCATATGTATGTTGATAATGCAGCTATGCAGTTAGTCAAAGCCCCTAAACAATTTGACGTGATGGTGACAAAGAACCTATTTGGTGATGTGTTGTCAGATGCCGCAGCGATGTTAACAGGTTCGATTGGTATGTTGCCTTCAGCATCACTGGATCGTTATGGTAAAGGCATGTATGAACCGATTCATGGTTCAGCACCTGATATTGCAGGTAAAGGTATTGCCAACCCACTTGCAACCATCTTATCCGTGAGTATGATGTTGCGTTATAGTTTAGATAGCATTGACTTAGCTGATAGGGTGGAAGCAGCAGTGAAGTCTGTGTTAAAGAAAGGTTTAAGAACAGCTGATATCTATGAGCAAGGTACAACTCAAGTAAGCACCGTTGAAATGGGTGATGCTGTTGTTGAAGAATTGCTCTATTAACGCTATAGCTTCCCTAACCCCCTAATAATGTTCAAGGATTTATGAGGATAAAAACATGTCAAAAACGTATGACGTAGCTGTCGTTGGTGCAACAGGCGTTGTTGGGGAGACCATGCTCTCCATCTTGGCTGAGCGAAATTTTCCCTACGGTAAAGTATATGCTTTAGCCAGTGAGCGTTCGGTAGGTAAGCCCGCTAAGCTGGGAAATACTACCTTACGGGTGGAGAATCTTGCTACCTTTGACTTCTCTAAGGTACAAATCGGTCTCTTTTCCCCAGGTGGGAAAATATCAGCAGAATATGCACATAAAGCTGCAGCAGCGGGTTGTATCGTTATTGATAATACAGCACATTTTCGTTA
>CAYNGN010000093.1:0-6146 GCA_964396615.1 uncultured Thiothrix sp.
CACAATATGCGTTAATGCAAGCGGGTGCGTGGTCATTTATTACTGATTTACGCATGACACCGTATGAAGCAATGCATGTTTGGGATGCAACAGGACACGGTGAAGTTCATTTTAGTGCTGCTGAGATAGGCGAGCCTGATCTTGGTGCGATTATTGAAAATCAGGTTATCCAAGCAGGTTTGTTTCAGGCGATGGATACCTATGACAATCTTGCTTTTTTAGCCCCTGTATCGGTTGATGCGTTTTTTTATACAGAGCGTCAGGTTGCTATTGAATTGAGTAATGGTGAGACAGTCACGGCTGCTTTGTTAGTGGGAGCCGATGGCGCACATTCTAAAGTGCGCACATTGGCTGAGATTGATGTGCAGAAGAATGACTACAGCCAAAAAGGCTTAGTCGCTGTTGTGACAACCGAAAAAGCCCACCAATTGACGGCATGGCAACGTTTTATGCCCAGTGGACCATTAGCTTTCTTGCCTTTGAGTGAAGGGCAATCCTCTATTGTTTGGACGCTACCTGCTGATAAGGCTGATTATTATTTGGCGATGAGTGATGATACCTTTAATATTGCCATTACGGCTGCTTTTGATCATCGGTTGGGTGATGTACGTGTTGTGAGTCAGCGCGTTGCTTTTTCTTTAGTGGGGCAGCAAGCGGAACACTATATTACTGAAGGTGTTGCCTTGGTAGGGGATGCTGCGCATACGATTCATCCCTTAGCAGGACAAGGCGTTAATTTGGGGATTAAGGATGCTGTTGCATTAGCTGACGTATTTAGTGTAGCAAAAAAGGCAGATAAGTCTCCACTTGGTTTAAAGGCATTACGGCGTTATGAGCGGGCAAGACGAGGTGATAATGTCATTACACAAAAAGCAATGGAAGGCTTTAGGCTTTTATTTGGTAATACTTTTATGCCCCTTCAATTTGCACGCAATATGGGCTTAAGTGCGGTCAATAAAGTGACTCCAATGAAAAATGAAATTATGCGTAGAGCAATGGGATTGTAGATAATAGGTTTTAGGATGAAAAATAAGCGTTATGGCAGTGTTGCTGCTTTACTGAATTTATTGGCACCAGGCACAGGATTTTTGTATGCAGGCTATTGGCGCTTGGCAGTATTGACGTTTTTTTTGTTCTTTAGCGCGATTGTTTTTATTGGCGGTAGTCGTTTTATTCTGAGCGATAAAGGTCTTTTAAGTATTTTTTTGCTGATTGTGGTTACTTATCTGTTGACGACATTTGTTGCCTTTTTCTTGTCACGAAAAGCAAATAAACGTAATACAGCGGTGTTTAATCGAAACAAAGGACAGCGTTGGTATAGTTACATCGCTTTTATTATGCTTAGTTTAGTCTGTGCTGTTTCATTATTTAAGCATCGTACGGCTTTTTTAGGCTACAGTGTTTATTTACTACCCTCAAAATCAATGGCATCGACGTTATTACCTCATGATTATATTATGGTTGATACATGGATTTATCAGCGTGAAGAACCGCAAAAAGGCGATATTGTTACCTTTCGTTATCCACCAAAGCCTAAAATATTGTTTATTAAGCGTATTATTGCTACAGAAGGCGATTGGGTTAAAATAGAACGAGGACAAGTGATTCTTAATGGACGAATGCAAAATGAATCTTACATTTTAGCAGAGAATAATACCAAAACGACAGGCAAGGAGTATCAAGAATGGATGGTCCCTAAAGGACATTATTTTGTTTTGGGTGATAACCGTGATGGTAGTAATGATAGTCGTTATTGGGGCTTTGTGAAGCGAGAAGCTATTCAAGGCAAGGCAATGTCTATTTGGTTTTCTTATGCAAGCAAAGGAGGATTTAGGGTGAGAACGAAGCGGGTTTCGATGCTTTATTGAAGACTGACCAAGCTATATAATAAGGGGGAAGGATAGCTTGATCAGTTTTTGCTCTTTAGCGTAGTTTTTACATTAATTCATGACGTTTTAGCTTTGTGCGCAAAGTAGCGCGGTTGATACCCAGATATTGTGCTGCTTTTGACTGATTACCAAAGGTAAACTTCATTGTGGAAGCAAATAGTGAACCTTCAATTTCATCAATAATTTTGCGATGAATGTTATCAGGTGTTTGATGTTGGTGGTATTGCTCCAAGTATTGTATTGTGAGTTCTTTAATGAGATAAGAAAGTTGCTCTTTATTTGAAGGAATTGATGCCTCAAAGGTATTGGGGGAATAGGCTACTTGTGTCATATTTATATCTCTCGGTTTGTAGTTTTAAGTGGCAAAGGTAGAAGAAATGCTACTTTGACCATTATAATTATTTATCGGGGTACATATCTATAATATTAAGACGATTATAGTGGGCTGACTAAAACAACTAAACAGAGTTGAATGATTGTCGTTTTTTATTGTTAGTTTTTTAGTATGTGCGGATTAGACAACGTGCAACCTTGATATAAAGTTAATCAGCAGATGACTGGTCTCGTTTTTTAATTTTTTGAGTATCTCTACACTTAAATATCTATTGGGTGAAGAATAACAGGTAATATTTGTCTCTCTAAAAAATTATTTAGGTGAAAAGCTAATAGTGAACTTGTTTGATAGATGACAATCTTACATAAAATTATGGCTAATTTTGATCTTTCTCTAAAACAAGCATCGGTATTAATATTAATGTTGATGCTTTTTAATAGCGCAAAGGTAATTGCTGCTGATGCAGCGTTTTGTACTGATTATGTGCTGACTTCTATTGACCCGTATTGGCGGAGTGTTGATCATGACTGTGGTTTTAGCAGTAAGCGATGGAGTGTAAATTATAGCGAGCAGTATCAGTGGTGTTTGTCAGCACATCAATGGGTAGCAGAAAATGAAAAAAGAGAAAGAAAAGTATTGTTAGCAGAATGTGTTGTAAAACAAGGGGCTTCTATTAATACGTTATTTCTACGGGCTATTAAGGAAAATAATGTTGGTAAAGCAAAGCAATTGGTAGAAAAAGGTGCTGATATTAATGTTAAAACACACGATATTGCATTGATTAAAGAACTGGGTATGCGTTATCAAAAAGCCGTAAAAACAAAAATAATAGGGGCTGAAGATAACATTGTTAATCGAGCTGTAACAGGCAAGGCGGTGAAAACGTTATTCCCGCATTTACCTAAAAAGTTGCCTATTGCTGAATCTGCCTTATCATTTGCTGCTGCTAAAGGTTTAGTCGATGCGGGGCTTTGGTTGTTAGAACAACAACAAGCAACACTATCAGAGAAAGAATATAAGCATTATCAATCTTTATTATTAGGCAGTGGGCTAATTACAGCGGTTAAGCAGGAAAATAGTAGCCTTGTTAGCGATTTGCTAAATAAAGGCGCTAGTGTTGACTATGAACTTGATGGCAATAATGGGACGGCACTTTATTTTGCAGTTCTACAAGGTTCAGAAAAAATAGTCCGTTTATTGCTTGCTCAGCACGCTAACCCTAACTATACCCAGAATGCTGGGGAGAATATATTGAATAAAGCACTCAGTAAGCCCACATTGCTTGAGTTATTGCTGCAACATAATGCTGACCCAAATAGTAACGGTGAAGCTGTTGATAAAGCAACGTTACCTATTATGCGAGCAGTTGACACGAATAATGTCGCAGCCGTTGATTTACTTATGCAGTATGGTGCTAATGCGGATGTTTATGATTATGAAGTGCCTTATCCGCTTATTACTGCAATAAAGCGTGAACAAATTGGCATGATTGGCGTATTATTGAAGCATGGTGTGAATATGAATGTTATTTATAATGCAATATCCCCTGAAAATTGTGTGCAAGGTGAAAAAAATATTTCTCCTTCTAGTGTTGCTCAAGTAACAAAAAACCAACAGATTATTAATTTGTTAGCTAATGCAAAACCCATTGAAGTCCTTTGTCCAGTTATGTAGTGAGTGCTAAAAATATTAAAAGAGGTGTTATAATGGCCACCTGAATGCTATTTTTGTAAGGGCTTAATTGACGATTATTTGGTCAATTCTTACGTAAAAACTTGGTTTTACTCATCTGAAAATTTCAATCTGCGGATCATTTAAATTGTTATACTTGTCCTTCTGATGTGGATTTGAAGAAAATAAACCGTGTAGATGTCCTAGATTAATGCCTTGGTTCTATTAGGTTAGTACTGTTGGGTTATTAGATTGTTAAAGGATCCCAAAAATAAATCACAAGATATATAGAATGAGAAAACAACATAACCGCATTTTTATAGTCGGTGCTTTTTTGACATTTATTAGCCTTTCTAGTTGTTATGGAAAGACACACAATACGATGGTCATAGAAAACCCAGCCGATGCAGGTAATGGGCATAAGCTTACCAAACGACATTCGTATGAATTACAAGTTATTAATAGCTTGTTAAAGCAATATCATTATAAAAAATATACGTTAGATGATGCTTTTTCAGGAAGGATTCTTGATAGCTTTATTGATGAATTAGATCCAGGTCATCTTTATTTACTACAAACCGATATTGATGTATTTAATCAACATCGAGATAAGATTGATGACTATATAAGAGCAGGAAATACAACGCCTGCATTAGCTATTTTTACAACCTATCAACAACGTATTAAAGAACGCTCTGAATTTGCAGTAAAGCGTTTAGCTGAACCTTTTGATTTTACCCTTAACGAAGAATTTTTACTTGATCATAGTAAGGAACAATGGGCTAAAAATAAGGCTGAGCTTGATGATATGTGGCGCAAGCGTATTAAAAACGATTTAATTAACCAACAACTTGCTGATAAAACAAAAACAGAGGCAGAAATAAAAAAATTATTACGACAGCGCTATGTCAATATTAATAAACGCACAGAGCAGATTACCAGTAATGAAATTTTCCAAATGATTGCCAATGCATATGCGAGTACGCTCGAACCGCACACTTCGTATTTCTCTCCACGTGCTTCAGAAGAATTCAATATACAAATGCGGCTATCGCTAGATGGTATTGGTGCTGTGTTGAGAACAGACAATGAACACACTAAGATTGTTAGTGTTGTCCCTGGTGGTCCTGCGGATCGTACGCATAAATTAAAAGCAGGTGATCGCATTATTGGTGTTGGTCAAGGTAAAAAACCTATTGAGGACGTGGTTGGATGGCGTTTATCTGATGTAGTGGGATTAATCCGTGGGAAAAAGGGCAGTACAGTGGTGCTTTCGGTATTGCCTGTTGCAACAGGTTTAAGTGGTAAATCAGAACGTATTGCCATTGTACGCGATAAAATAAAATTGGAGCATCAAGCAGCAAGTAAACGCATTATTGAGGTTGATGGTTTAAAGGGTAAAGCAAAAGTTGGTGTTATCTCATTGCCTTCTTTTTATATTGATTTTGATGCTCGTGCAAAAGGTGCAACAGATTATCGAAGTACAACTCGCGATGTTAAAAAACTAATCGTTGAGCTGAAAAAAGAGGGCATTAATGAATTAATTATTGATTTACGGGGTAACGGTGGTGGTTCTTTGGCAGAAGTGATTAGTTTAACAGGGCTATTTATTGATAAAGGTCCTGTAGTACAGGTGAAAGATCTTAATGAACGTGTTAATACACAGAAAGATAAAGACAAAGGCGTGATTTATGATGGGCCATTAGCGGTGATGGTCAATGCTGGTAGCGCTTCTGCATCAGAGATTTTTGCGGGGGCTATTAAGGACTATAAAAGAGGCTTGATTGTTGGTGAAACAACCTTTGGCAAGGGAACAGTACAAACTATTTTGCCTTTGGATGCTTATGCAAGAAGTCAGTTTGACGAGTCTCTAGGTCAAATTAAGGTAACAACAGCACAGTTCTTTCGTGTTAATGGTGACAGTACGCAGCATAAGGGTGTAGTGCCTGATATTGTTTGGGATTTGCCAAAAATTGATGGTGATTTTGGTGAGCGCTCACTGAAAAATGCGTTAGAGTGGAAGCATATTGATGAGAGTGATTATCAGCTGTACCCTAAAGCAATTCCTAGTTCTGTAGTGAGTGTCCTTAAAGAGAATTCGAATAAACGAATTAAGAATACACCAAAGTATGTAACAACGATTCAACGTTTGGCGCTTTTAACGAAAGCGGGTAATGAAAAGACTATTTCGCTTAATCTTAAGACACGTAAAGAAAAACGTAAGCAATTTAATGCTGAGTTATTAAAAATTG
>CAYNGN010000093.1:6157-7932 GCA_964396615.1 uncultured Thiothrix sp.
TACAAGTAGCGAATGGTTTGTCTACTTATAAGACGATTAAAGAATTACAAGACGCTCATGAAGCACGTAATGATGATATCTTTAATAAGGATAAGAAGCCTGTCGATGTGTTTGTCAATGAGGCTGCACATATTCTAGATGATGCACGTGTGCTTACTTTACGTTTATTGGCGCAAAAGATCACACAGGTGAACAAGAAGAACTAGGGTCGGTGCAACTGATCATTGTACTTATAGGCTGGGATGGTGTTTGTGCAATCTCAGCAGGCTAGATTGCTAACCTTATTGATGTGTTAAAAATCTGCTTCAATTTCAAGTGCAGCAAGACTAATATGTTTACCAATTTGTTCTTCAAATCCTGACCAGTCTTTATAGCTTGGTAGTTTTTCGATGATTTGTGCTTTCATTTCAAAGGGCTCTAGCTCCTCTTCCATTAATATCTTGGTATTTTCATAAACCGTGACAAGATAGTCCCGATAAGACTGTAAGACTTCTTTGCCACCTGAGGGTCCATGTCCTGGAACAACATGTTCAATATTCAATGCAAGTCCGTGGTTAGCGGCGGCTATGTTGCCTTTAAACGTACCATCCTTCATACGGGGAAGACGTGTATAAGTAATATTATCCCCCGTAAATAAAACCTTATCTTCGACAATCTCCAGCATAATATCGGTATTGGAGTGTGCTTTATCAATAAAGTGTGTTTTGACCGTAATGTTATCAACGGTTTTGCTGCTTTCATGTGTGCTTTCTTGATCAGGAATAATTGCTTTTGTGCCTTCTGTTGCCCCTTCTGTTAAAGCATGCATGTTTTTCACCCACATATCAGCTTCACCATTATTGGCTTGTTCGATCATATTAGGATGGGCATAGAAAGCAGCTTGAGGATAAGCATCTTTAATGGCATGGTTACCCAGCCAATGGTCGCCATGTACGTGAGTCGCAAAAACATGAGTAATAGGGTTGCTGGTTACTTCTTTAATACGTGCTAGTAGGGCTTGACCTGTTTGGCGACTTGAGCCTGGATCAATAACGATAACGGACTTATCAGTGACAATAAACCCTGGGTTGTTCATAAAGCCTTTGTTTTTAGGGTTCGGTATTTCTGTTGGACCATGAATGACATAGGTGTGAGCGGCTATTTTTTGGGTTGCATAGCCACTAAAAATATCGGTTGTATCTATTGTATTAGCTATTGCATGGGGCGTGGCTTTTGGCGTTGATGTTTCAGAAGACGGCGTAGGGGCTATAGCATCAGCGCTTGATGTCGGTTTTTTGTCGCCACAGGCTGTTAGGAAACTAGTAATAATCAAACTACTTGCGATGAGTGTGATGTGTGATGTCATTGTTTTGTCCTGTATAAAAATTATAAATAGTACTTTTATAGCAGATAAAACAATGCCACAGAAGACTTCAGCGAAAAACTCTTGATCTACTGTGGCACTTATCGCGTTAGTTTAGCGTGTTATTACTTATTTGCTTTACGTTCAGCAGCTTCTTTAATAACGTCATCGGATACGTTTCTAGGACAAGGTAGGTAATGTGAGAATTCCATTGAAAACTGACCGCGACCTGAAGTCATCGTGCGCAAGTCGCCAATATAGCCAAACATCTCACTCAAGGGAGCATTCGCTTTAATGCGTACGCCTGTTACACCTGCTTCTTGTGATTTGATCATGCCTCGACGACGGTTTAGGTCGCCAATAACATCACCAACATGGTTTTCAGGAGTAAATACATCCACTGCCATAATCGGTTCCATAATTTGTGGTGATG
>CAYNGN010000094.1:0-7876 GCA_964396615.1 uncultured Thiothrix sp.
TTGTTTTTTTCAGTGGTTCATGGGTCATAGCTGTCATTGTTATCGTTTTTATTTTTATGATGACATTAGGTGCGAGTGCTAATGATAGCGGATCTGCTGGTGGAGGTGGAGGTGGAGGTGGAGATGGAGGTTGTGGGGGTTGTGGGGGTTGTGGGGGTTGTGGAGGTTAAGTATTAACTCCAAATGGAATTCATTATTTACATTTATAAATAATTTTAACGAGTTCCCACGCTCCAGCGTCAAAGCAAAGCCCCCTTTATCCACCTTAAATAACCAAAAAATAAATTCATCATTATGCTTAACGTATTCACATAATACAGAGAAAAGTATAATGGGCAGAAGCCGTTACAAAATCTATAATCCACCACACAAATCCCTCCCACAAAAAAGGCGAAACTCCCCAAGAAGCTCCGCCCAACCATCCAGTTATCATAATTTACTTGCAGCTTATCGGCTATTGACGCTTTTTATTTGCATCGAATACCGTGTGTAGGGTTATTATGAGCGCGTCTTAAAAAATCGCTATCAACTGTTTAGCGTAAAATTTGCATCCCGACAGAGTGCTTTCCACACGTCAGTCAGGACTAACCTAACACCCCTTATATCAACTAGGAAAGGCTATTATGGCTGTCGAAAATTCTATCATAATATCAACTTATGACGCTCGTTTTTGCGATCGAATTCCACTTGTTCAACACTTCTCCGTTTCCCCAACCCACTTAAGCACGGCGATTCATGCGGAGGCTCATCATGGCTAATCCCTATATCCCCTTGACGAAAGCCGCGCTTAAAGCCGATATGACTAAAAACGAAGGGCTGATTTTTATGGTCTTAGCCATGCAAACGATTGGCTATCGCAAAGCGACCGATAATCTCACGGATAAACGTTTGGCACAATTGACGGGCATTCGCTTGGATCATCTACGACCCAGTTTGGACAGCTTCCTCGACTATGGACTCTTTCAGCGTATCGAACATAAGTACTACGATTATCAATACCAACTCTGTGATGAATTTTTAGACGAAGGCGCAACAACGATCATTTATCCGCCTTCATTGCCCACTAAGAGCGCTTCCCCAGAAACGGGGGAAACGTCCTATCACCCTGAAAATCTCCCCGACGCTGGGGGAGATTCTGCCCCACGCTCGGTGAGCTTCCCCGACGATGGGGGACATACAACAGAGAACCCTTACCTTAAAAACCAACAACCCACACAAACAACATCACTTAACCAAAAACAACAAACAGAACCAAAAAAAAATCCCCTTCAACAAAAACAACAAACAGAACCCAAAAAAAATACACTTCAGCAACAACCTGAACCAGCGGTGACTATTTCAATGGCGGGCTTAGCCAGTCTTCCTGAACGCTTTGTTATTGAAAGCACACAACCCATACGCATTGAGTTCTCATCTGAGAATATCGGCAAAGCAGCAACGATAAAGCCAGACCTGAAAAAAGAAAATGTGGCAAATGATCAGCCGCTTGCTGACATCATCGCGGAGCAAACTGTGCCAAGTGAGCCAAGTGAGCCAAAGGTGATTACGGCACAGAGTCTTGCCGCAAATGATACGGATGATACGGATGCTGTACCCGTGAGTGAGCTAAGTGATCAGGTGACGCAGACGATTGCTGACACGGTTGATGATATTGAGTCAGTGAGTGAATCCAGTGACCCGCCCAATGATAGTGCTGCCAATATTGCTGTCAACATTGCTGAGGCGATGCAAAAGCTTGAGATTGAGCCAGAGCCTGAAACTGAAACTGAAACTGAAACTGAAACAGTGATAACCCCCGTAACAACACCCGCCAATAAGCCGAAACCCGTTGCAGACCTTGCCGTCTCGGTTGCCACAAGCCTTGTGCAATCGACAACAGAAAATGAAGAAAACCCTGTCGTCGTTAATGAGGAGGATGCTAAAAAACCATTGCTCATTCCCAAAGCGGTGGGTGAAGAGAATATGAATGCCTGTAATCGCTACTTTGATTTGTTAACAAAGGCACAAAAGCAGGATGTATTGACCGTCTTCTTTTATAACTTAAAACTAGGCAAGATTCGCAATAAGGCAAGCTACTTTATTGGTATCGCAAAGAAAGCCGAAACAGGCAAACTCACCGTCCCCGTTGAAGCAACCGCAAAGCCCAGTACGCATCAAGGGCCTTTAAGTTATGAACAGCACCTCGTGCAAAAGAAAAAAGATAAAAAGCATGAAGCCCATCTCACCTTATGGGCAGATTACACATGGATACAACGTCAAGCCAAACGGCTGAAAAAAAGTGAAGAAGAAACGGCAAAAATGATGGGCTTAGAGGAGGCTTATGCGTTGTTTAGTCAGACTAATACAGCAACTCAAACACAGCAGGTTTCTCAAAGGTAAGTGTGATTGAAATTGCCTAAGCCTTATAAGATGCCCGCTTTCCCTGCACATGAGTTTAAAAATACAATGATCCATACTATAGAGGAAAAATTCCAAACTGTGACCTATTTCACAACTTCCTTTGCAAGTGCCTTTTAGACTGGTGCCATGTTGAATGAAGTAACGCATCCCTCCTTCATACTGCGTCTTTATTCAATATTTTGCCCATTAAATGAGAGATACAAAAATGAAACAATCTAAATACCCACCTCTATACAGCAAACAAAAAGCGATTGGTTTTCGCTTATTACTGGGTTCACTGCTTGTCAGTAGTGCCTTATTAACCGCCTGTGGCGGTAGTAGCAGTGATGATAACGCTAATGCTAATAACGTGAATAATAATCAAAGTGTTCCTCAGGTCATCGCAAAAGCCTCCAGCCGCTCATCAAGTATTGCCTTAACAGCAGACAATCGTAAACTGGTGGTTGTTAATCGCCAAAACGATAGTGTTTCGGTGATTGAGGTTCGTGATGCAAAGGGTCATGACACGCAGACATTGCTGGCTGAAATTTCTGTGGGCAAAGAGCCGCGTTATGTTGCTCTTTCACCTGATGATGGTATTGCTTATGTCACCAATACTGTTGATGGAACGGTATCGGTTATTGATCTTTCGTTAGCTGTCCCCGCTTTATCGGGTCAAGCGATTCCCGTAGGCAGTGAGCCGCGTGGTATTGCGGTGACTCCCAACGGTAAGTATTTGTACGTTGCCAATCATACCTCAGGAAATGTCTCTGTCATTCGTACGAGTGATTTGCAGGTCGTCAATACCGTTGTAACAGGGGGCAACCCAATGGCCATTGCGATTAGTAATGATGGTGATGATGATGATCTCGATGAAGAGATCTTGGTGACACGCTTTTTTTCCGAAACCATTGATCCCATCAACCGCCCCGACGGTTTTGATAACTCAAAGCAAGGAGTGATTGATCGCTTTAAGGTCGATGCCTCTCTTACTACTACACCTGCTGTGACACAACTCACCATTGCACCGCTTGCAAATGCAGGCTTGCCTGCGGATCGTCGTCAGTTTTGTCGTAATACACGCACGGTATTGCAAGATAAGGGTGAAGTGGTGTTCTTTAATAGTGGTGTTGATGGCACAGGCGATGGCGCTGCGGCATTGGCAAAAGATACTTTTTGTCCTGATGTGACGAGTATGGATGCCAGTGCAGAAGGGTTGATTGGTAAGGATTTACAAGGCGTTTATCCTAATCAGCTTTATGCTGCATTATTGCGCAACACGACGTTATATATCCCCAATGTGGGTGCTGCACCCGAACCGCATGTTAAATTCAATGTGAATGTTCAAGCCTTGGTATCAGCATTGGATTTAACAAATCATTCACAATTAACCACAAACTTAAATAACCTGATCAAAACCGAAACACAACCCACTGAACCGACGCAAAGTCTTGATCGTCTTTTTGGGAGTGATATTGTCGCGATTGATGCGAATACAGAAGGCAATCAATTCCTCATTGTTAGTCGTGGCGGAAATTATGTCATACGCGCCAGTCTTGCGGCGGATGGTTCGCTGGATATTGGCGCGCCAAATAACGTCACCCGTTTTCAAACAGGGAATCTTCCTAGTGGTGTCGTAATGAGTTCAGATGGCAGTCGTGCTTATACCAATAATGAACTCAGCACATCAGTGACAGCCATTGATCTGCTTAATAACCAAGTGCTTGAACGGGATATTGCTTCCAGTACACCGCCCATAGCAGGCACACAAAAGCATCGTAACCTTGTCGGCAAGCTCACTTTTTTCACGTCATTGGGTGTGCCTGATACACATGATAGCAATGGTGATGGCCGTTTTGACATTGCACTACGCGATATTGTGCCTCTGGCATCACGGGGCAAGGCTTCTGATAATGGCTGGAGTAGTTGTGCATCGTGTCATGAGGATGGACATAGTGATAATGTGACATGGATTTTCCCCACAGGGCCTCGTCAAGCCATTGCATTAGAAGGTACTTTCGCCAAAGGTGATTTAAATGACCAGCGTATTTTGAATTGGAATGCGGTACGCGGCAGTGTGACCGATTTCAACAATAACTCGCGAGGTGTACAAGGTGGAGTAGGGCATGCTACGGATGTGAATGGCGTTAATCGTACTGCAGAAGTGTTTAACCATGGGCCAACAATAGGCATTAGTGATGCATTGGACGCGATGACTGAATGGGTTGCTAATGCGGTACGTTCGCCTATTTTACCCGATCCTAGTGATAGCGTTGCGTTGGCAGATGGGCGTAGTGTTTTTGAAGCGAACTGTTCTTCCTGTCATGGAGGAACGAAATGGACAAAGAGCCAAACCGCTCCGCTTTATCAAAACAACCCAACGTTTGCCAAAAATCCACTCGCGGCTAACTTTTTTGCTGCGGGTAAAGAGCCGGCTTTAGATGCAAATCTCACCGTAGGCGGGCCACAGATTATAGCGGTTAATGATAATGGTACAGTGACACGCTTCTTAGACAAAGTGGGTACATTGGACAGTAGTAAAGCACTCGAAATTCGTGGCGCAGGCGCGTTGGGCGGCGGTGTGATTAGCATTGTTGGTGATGCCAATGAAGGTGTTACCGTTGCCAAGCAATCAACACAAGGCTTTGCCTCATTAGGTGGCGCTGGTTTTAACGCACCGTCTTTGTTGGGTGTGGCTTACCATGCCCCTTATTTCCATGATGGCAGTGCAGAAACGTTAGACGATGTTTTCACCCGTCACACGCTACCTGATGCGGGAGATGCAACGATTGCGGCACAGCTTAATGATGCAGCAACATTGAGTAACCTGAAGGTGTTTCTCAATGCGATTGATGATGATACGGCTATTATTCCTTGATGTTTGTTTAGGGACTTAATGACTAGCTGATAAGTGTGTAATATTGGCCATCTGTTTAAGATGGCCCGTTTTTTGTGGCATCAGTCAAACTCAGCAAGAGAAAAAATCACAAACTGTGATCTATTTCACAATGTCCTTTGCTGATGCTCCTTATACTGAGTGCATGTTGAATGAAGCAACGCACAAACCCCTTAGTATTGCTTCTTTCTTAAAAACGTAACCCCATTTAACGCCAAGGAATTTATCATGAAAACATTATCAACGGCTGTTCTTATCGCTCTATTAAGTACGTCTGCTTTTGCAAGCAACGGTCAAAGCAATGTCGCTACTCAAGGCGCTACGAATGCAAGTGTACAAAACGGTGGTGGTAATGTATCCGTGATTAACTCAACACAAAACCAAGCACAACGTAACGATGCCTTATCAGTAGGTGCAGGCGTTAACGTCCAAACTAATGCAGCGCATCAAGCAGCGGCTAACCTTAATACACAGATAGGTTTCTCAAATGTAAGTGTCGTTGAAAATGCACAAACAAGTGGTCAAGCAAATGCAGCGGTTGCCTTGCCTAAGATGCCCGCTTTTCCAGCACATTAATAGCAGAGTGAGTTATAAGGTCGGAACCTTGTAACTCACTCTAGATGTTCAGAATCTTATGTGAAACTATTTACCTGACACACTATTATCATTCTTCTTTTGTCACTATTCAGCCCATTAACGCTTGGTGTGCGGCTGCTTCTACAACGGGAGCACAGCATATTATTAGTCAAGCATACTATACTTATCATAACTATTGGTATCTTCCTGGTGGAGGCGTTTCGACAGCCTAGTACTTCTATCATGGGTACTTGTCATTATCTAACTCGATACGCAGAAAAAACCACCCTTTTTTATGCTATGCTCAAAGCATTACTGGCAACATTTTAAGAGAATCCATCATGTTATCAAGCTTCGCAGAATCCCCCGCTCCCCTCAGTCATGAAGCCTATTTTGCACTGGAAAAAGAACAAAAAAACCAAAAATTTGAGTATATTGCAGGGGACGTGTTTGCCATGGCAGGCGGTAGTGTCACACATGGTTCTATTTGCACCAATGCCGTTACCACACTCGTTACGGCATTGTGGAACAAACCGTGTCGTATTTTTGGTGCGGATGTTAAATTATACATTGAGAACGTTGATAGCTTTTTTTACCCCGATGCCATGCTACTTTGTGAACAAGGCATTATTGAAGAAAAGCACGTGCAATTACCGACCTTGCTGATTGAAGTCTTATCTCCCTCAACGGCCAACTATGATCATGGGCAAAAATTTGCATATTATCGACAAATTAGTACGCTACAAACTTACATTATGTTGCATCAAGATAAACCACTCGCAGAAGTGTATCAGCGTTGCGATAAAGGCTGGTTGCTGACAGAACATTCTGGCTTAACGACCATTATTGAGATCAGTGAGGAGTTAAGCTTGTCAATGGCTGATTTATATCGGCATATTGTTTTTGACCAAGCCAGAAAGAATAAAGGGGTCAGTACCCAATAAATATATCCACTTGATTTTAATTATTGTTTTTTGTATCGTGTAAAATATGGGTACTGACTCCTTTTACTGCTGCTGGAGCGTGTGGGAACACGAGGTATAATCTCTATTTTTTAGTAAAAGGAGGGTGTTTGCCAACAAGGCATAGTAATTCGCGAATATTAACAACACCAATGCGATTGAGCTTTAATGTATTTACCGTCACTCTTCCCACAGGAGTTAAACCAATCACCTGTTGATAGTTTTCATTCCAAGAAAAATGAGCTAACCATTCTTGTTGTCTAGGATGAAACAGAGAGACTGATTTCTTTTCAACAGAATCAATCGCTTCAGTTTTATTGTATTTATGACCGTTACAACCACCACAAGCAAACGCTAAATTATCAAGCGTTGTTTCGCCATTACGACTAACAGGAATGATATGCTCAAAAACAAAAGGTTGTGCGGCATATTCCACAGGAGTTAAACAATACTCACAACGTGATTGAGCGCGTTCAATGATTTCTGCTTGCTCTTTTTTGCTCAAATAACGTCTAGACATCTAATTGCGGCTTTGGTGGATGAATAGTGAGTTGTTTCATTAATTCATCAATAGAAATAGCATGTAGATTTGCTAATTCAACAATAGCTTTCAAGCGCTGAGCATCCATTTGTTCTACCTCATCAATCAGTGACATAAGTTCTTGATGCTCTTCTTTAGATAACGTATTTTCTTTCATTAACTGGTTTAAAAAGGTATAGCGTTGTAAAATAACCTCATCAAGACCTTGATTTATTTTTTGAAGCAGCTTGGCTTCTTGCACTGGGATATTTGGGGCTTTCTTTTGCGCCAGCATAATACTAAGGCGTAACAACACTTTCTCAAGTTCAGAGCTATTAAGTTTTCCCATGCTTTGCATGACAGTCTCTATATCAATTTCAGAGCTTAGATGGATTGTTGTCATTTGTTATACCAAAATAAGTATTAATTAATGCATTTTACACGATTACTTTTCTTTTTTGCCAAGGAATAAAGAGGGTAATAAAGGAGTCAGTACCCAATAAATATATCCACTTGATTTTAATTATTATTTTGTATCGTGTA
>CAYNGN010000095.1:0-7875 GCA_964396615.1 uncultured Thiothrix sp.
TGCGACTTTTCCGATCTTTACCATTTTCATGGTAAACGATAGTAACTCATATTATTATGATATTAATAGATTATATTTAGCTGTTGTTTACCCCAAAACCTTCAAAAAAAGTAAATAAAAGATAACATGCTGGTAAAATATAACAATACGTTATTAACATCTGCTGTTTTTTGTATTATAGTTACTGCAAGGATGTCTTCTGAGCTGTATGTACTGTTAAAAGTCTACAATGCCCTTGAGCCTTATATATTAACTTCGGGACTACAATAATAGTTTTGTGAGCATAACTACTGCGGTAGAAAGCCTAATAAATTATTAGCCAGCCCCACTTGAACTGTCTGGTTCAAGGTTAAGATTTTTAAATACGACACCTCGGTGGCATCCACTCTAATAACTGATTAAAATACCTCTTATTTTTTTCTTGTTCCATCCTCCTATCTATTGTACCATTCCACCACTTATAGACCGACCTTCCTAGTTTAATCACACTTATGGTCTGTTGTCTTTAATATTTCATGCCAGTTATACACTGTAATAAAGACAGCATAGTGTTCTATACCAATAACTCTATTTACACCTCCCCATACCATAACCTTACATCTAAAAATTTAAAGTACAACCATTGGAAAAAGCGATCAACATGTTACACATATACAATAGTTTTCATAATAAAAAACAAGAGTTTACCTCTATTGTAGAAGGAAAAATCAACATGTATGTGTGTGGCATGACTGTTTATGACTACTGCCATCTTGGTCACGCCCGTGTAATGATTGTATTTGACATTGTTTATCGTTACCTGCAAGCCATAGGCTACGAGGTGAACTATGTTAGAAACATTACCGATATTGATGACAAAATTATCCAACGCGCCAATGAAAACAATGAAGATTTTAACCATTTAACAAAACGTTTCATTGATGCTATGCATAATGATGAAAAAGCACTCGGCATACTACGTCCAACACAAGAACCCCGTGCAACCGATCATATAGAAAATATTATTAGCATGATCCAAACACTCATTAAAAAAAACTACGCTTACCATGCGAGTAATAATGATGTTTACTATTCCATTGCAGCCTTTAAAGACTATGGCAAACTTTCTGGGAGAAATTTAGAGGATTTACGTGCAGGAGAGCGAATTGCTATTGATCAAGCAAAGCAACATCCCCTTGATTTTGTATTATGGAAATCAAGCAAACCTGATGAGCCAGCTTGGGATTCACCATGGGGAAAAGGCCGACCTGGCTGGCATATCGAATGCTCTGCCATGTCAATGCAGCACCTTGGTAACAACTTTGATATACACGGTGGCGGACATGACTTACAATTCCCACATCACGAAAACGAAATCGCCCAAAGTGAAGCATGTACAGGTGAGCATTATGCTAACTACTGGATGCATAATGGCTTTATTCGCATTAATGAAGAAAAAATGTCAAAGTCACTTAATAATTTTTTTACCATTCGTGATGTATTAAAAACCCATAAAGCAGAAGCTATTCGTTACTTTATGCTCACCAGCCATTACCGTAGCCCACTCAACTACAGTACCGAACAGCTCGATAATGCAAATACCGCATTAGATAGACTTTACACCGCATTACGTGATATACCTATAGCCGAGCCATTAACCAATAGTGACTATGAGGCGCGCTTTCATCGTGCAATGAAAGATGATTTTAATACACCAGAAGCATTAGCTGTCTTATTTGAACTCGTACGCGAAAGTAACCGATTACAACAACGTAAAAATAAAGCCACAGCAGCACCTACTGCGGCTCTGCTAAAAAAACTTGCACAGCAACTAGGACTATTAGAAAGCAATCCTGAAGATTGGTTTAAAACCAGTAGCCATACAGACACAAATGAACTCAGCGATGCCGTAATAGATACACTGATAGAAAAACGTACAACAGCAAAACGTAATAAACAATGGCAAGAAGCCGACAAAATCCGTAGCCAGCTACAACAAAATGGCATAATCCTTGAAGATACCGCAGATGGAAGCTATTGGAAAAGGAAATAGAGGGGAAAATCAAATGAATCAACTTAAAATAGATACTACTTATTACAAAAAAATCTACGTACCACTAAAGTGCCCTCCAACCATCTATCAAGAATAGAAGTCTCACTTGCATAAAGTCAGTTATCCTCAATGACTTGTAGTAAAAATAACCGATAAAGCAACAAAACGTAGTTGCTAATGTCACAGAATAAATGTTATTTAGCAAATGCTGAGTCTCACCAAAGCTAGTTAGAAAAAACAGCCCTATATAAAACCCCAATTTTATTAGGCTATCACAAACCACTCCTCCTCAAAAAGCAGGAAGCGCTACTATGTCAGATTATATAATCTATTTTTTGGGTGCATTTTTTATCTCACTTACCATCCAAAAAATGGTAATTTCACTGTCTCACAAACATACCTTATTTATTGATGATCATGAGTCAGACAAACCACAAAATTTCCATGAGCACCCAACGCCTAGAGCTGGTGGTATTGGGATATTCATCGCATCACTACTTATTCTACCCGCTGAGCTGCAATCTGTCCTCATCCTACCCATAACACTTGCTTTTGCCAGTGGTATCATTGAGGATTTTAATGGTCAGCTTACCCCTATGCAACGTATCTTTATGCAACTTGTGGCTTCAGTAGCCGTTATTATTGTTGCTGATAGCGTTGTTACCTACCTTGGCTTAGGAATTGAACTTCCCTTCATTGTTGGTACCGTTTTCACTGCCTTCGCCATTATTGGCTCCATCAATGCTATTAATATCATTGACGGATTTAATGGACTTGCAGGTGTAATAACCCTCTCCATACTCACCTCATTTTCCATTGTTGCTTATTTAGTTGGAGATACTTACATACTACTTTTCAACCTTATTATTATGGGTGCGATCCTTGGCTTTTTAGTCTTTAACTTCCCTTCTGGAAAAATATTTTTAGGCGATGGTGGGGCTTATATGCTTGGCTTTGTGACTGCATTTTCTGGCATTTACCTTGCCAGCAACCACGATATTGTGAGTCCATGGTTTGTGCTTTCCGTCATGATTTACCCAGTATTTGAAGTCATGTTTTCCATCTATCGCAAGAAAAAACGTGGCATGTCCCCTATGGAACCTGATGGTGTACATTTCCACATGCTCATTAATAAAAGAATAGCGCGAAATAACCCGAAAACAACACTCTATATTTTCCTATTGGTCACACCTTTTATCTTTGCCCCTGTGTTCTACTACGTTAGCTCAATCGGCAATATTATTAGCGTCCTTATTTTTATCAGTGTTTACGTTCTTATTTATCGGTATATCGTCACCTTCCAACAACCAAAATTTAAAAAAAAACTCCCTTTCAATAAAAAAATAATAGCCCAACAACGCCCTCAGGAAACAGCAACCAAATAGCATCGGTTACATAATAGACTAAGAAGCACGAACATAAGCCAACACTTCACGTATAATAACGAGCAATCTCATACCTCGTTATTTGTACATGAAAAAAACAAACAAAGGATTATTTGGGCTGAATAGCACTGCAAAAGATTTGTTAGCACAAAAAATGCTACAAAAAAGACTGAAGAATATTCAGTCCGAAAGTGAAAAGCCCATACAAAAACGTAAAGCAAATGCGAAACACGTTAGCATTCCGCAAGCATTTTACCGTTTTGATAAACACCCTGGTTATGAACAAATTCGTGTCATTGAAGAAGGGGGAAAACAACTAGGAATTCCCTCGCCCTTCTTTAAAACGCATGAACAAGCCGCACACAGCACCACAATTATTAATGGTAAAGAATATATTAACTTTGCCAGTTACAACTATCTTGATCTCTGCGGACATCCTGAGGTTAATGCCGCGGCCATTAAAGCCATAGAACAATATGGTACATCCGCCTCTGCTAGTCGCCCCGTTGCAGGCGAGCGCCCTATTCAACGTGAACTTGAAACAGCCTTAGCAAATACTTATGGCGTTGAAGATTGTATTGTCTTTGTCAGTGGTCATGCTACCAATGTCACCACTATTGGCTATTTATTTGGCAAAAAAGACCTCATTTTACATGATACACTCATCCATAACAGTGTTATACAAGGCGTACAACTCTCTGGCGCACATCGCCTCCCTTTTCCACATAATGACTGGCAGGCACTGAATGACTTACTGACTGAACATCGCCATCACTACGAACGCGTATTAATCGTTATTGAAGGCATTTACAGTATGGATGGCGACTTCCCTGATCTTGAACGTTTTGTTGCGATAAAAAAACAACACAAAACCTTCTTAATGGTTGATGAAGCACATTCATTAGGCGTACTTGGTGCAAATGGTTATGGGCTAAAAGAACACTTTAATATCTCTCCAAGTGATGTCGATATTTGGATGGGTACACTCAGCAAAACACTAGCAAGTTGTGGTGGCTATATCGCAGGCGAAAAAGCCCTCATTCAACATCTCAAATTTTCCGCACCAGGCTTCCTCTATAGTGTAGGCATCGCGCCACCAACTGCCGCTGCATCCTTGGCGGCCTTAAAACTCATTGGACAAGAGGCATGGCGCGTTAAACAACTTAGACAACGTAGCAAGTTATTTCTCAAGCTGGCACAAGAAAAAGGCATTGATACGGGGCTTAGCGCAGGTTACTCCGTTATCCCTGCTATCACAGGCAGTTCTGCCAAAGCAGGCCGTCTTTCCAACGCCTGCTTTGAACGTGGCATCAATGCACAACCTATTTTTTACCCTGCGGTACAAGAAGGGCAAGCCCGTTTGCGCTTCTTTATCTGTTCATCACATACTGAAGAGCAAATAAAACACACCATCAATGTATTGGCTGAAGAAATAGCAAAGCTATAATCCAACATCAAACCAACCATCAAAAAAGTGCAACCAAAAATCACAATAACCTTAGCGGCAACCTCAAACAGACATTACCATTGGTGAAAATTCAGTAAAAATCAATGGAATGAATGCAAATGCTTAACACACTAACCGCTCAAACCCCGCAAAACAATACAAGCAATACGACTGTTATTAACGCAAACACTCGCTCACTACTCAAGCTTCCCAATACAGTAAACCAACAACCCTCTGTTATACATGACAATATGTCAGATAACACACTGACCTCCTTAACACGGCTGTTTCAGCAATCATCAAACCAACTGTCTAATAGCAATAACCCTACAACAAACATAGACGGTCTGGAGAACGTAGAAAATATAGCCTCTCTATTAGAAAATGCAACTATCCAGAATATTAGCATTGAAGACACCAACCAAGATAATACCTTAAGTGCAGGTGACACCATTATTATTACCCTCAAAAATAACACAGATGATTCAATCAACGATGTTAGTTTTGCCCTGACTGAAAATGATGTTACTCAATTCAACAATCTTCTTGACACAGTAGAAACGGATCAGCTCACCCAACAACTCATGCAAAGAATTACAGATGGCATACTCTACCAAATGTATCAAGCAGGTGAACGTTTGCTTGCAGTACTTCGAGATAGTCCTGCCTAATGCTATGAGCGTATTTATAGAGCATACTAAGTAAAAAAAAGGTATCCTTCAGATCCTAATACACCTTTAGTCTGATAGGAAATATCTTCTCAATCTATGTTCTACCTCATTATAAAAATAGCGCAAACCAGTGGCGCTCAAGTTTATGCTGCGCTTTTAGGTATAATTACCTTATCCATTACTGCCCGCTGGCTAGGACCTGAAGGGCGCGGCATTATTGCCACCATTAGCACATGGGCTATTGTATTCGTTGAAATCGCTAGCCTTAGCCTCGCACCTGTCCTTATTTATCGTGCTACACAAAAATGTGATAACAAATGGCTAGGACGTATGATGGGGACATTGGGTGTTTATATTATTGCTGTAACCCTGCTTATTTGGCTACTTGCAAGCTTGTTTTATATGGGGGAGCGCTATTGGGGTTTTCCCCAAGTCATTGGCAACCTCCCTCCTATTGCACTCATCATGGGCTTTTTGCTCTTACCCCTTGGACTTGCTGAACATTACACCAAAGCCTTATTGAATATAGAGGATCGTCTGCATATTTATAATTGGCTGCAAGTTATTGGCAGTACGAGTAACCTCTTTTGGCTGGTAATACTTGTTATTGGTCTAGGACTGCATATTTATGGTGTATTAATTGCCCGCTTAATGTGGGATACCATTATTGCCATTGGCAGTATTCGCGCACTCTACCCAAAAGCAAAAAAATCGCTCTCTTACTGCAATAAAGAATTAAAAAGCCTACTGCATGATGGCTCAAAAATGTACCTCAATACCATTGGTGCATTACTAATTCTTCATGTTGACATTCTAATGATCAATGCCTATCTCGGCGCAGAAGCGACGGGTCTATACCAACTCGCTGTCCACATGGGACAGATTATGCTGATGCTACCTTACGCGGCAACAACCGTACTACAAGGTGAAATCACTCGTCGTGGTCTGTATGGTGTATGGCCGCACCAAAAGAAAATCCTCATCCTCACCCTACTGGTGATGATTGCAGCATCGCTTACGCTAGGGTTAACTGCAAAATGGTGGATGATCTGGCTCACAAGCGATGAGTTTGAACCGTCCATTATTCTCTTCCAGTACTTACTCATTAGCGTCTTATTTGCCTCCACCAGTGCTATTATTAATGTGCAATGGATAGCGCGTGGGTTATTCTGGCAAATTTCCGCCATTTCAATGATCAAAGGCATTGGCAATATTGTCTTAAATGCTATTTTATTACCTAAATACGGTCTTATGGGCGCAGTATATGCAACGCTAAGTATCTTTGCTTTCTCATTTATTACCGATATTGGCATGTTTATTTATTGCGAAATGGATACTCGTCGGCATAATAACCGCCCAACCGCTGACAATACTTAGCCATGCCATCAATGAACCAAAGCAGTAAAATACACAGCAACCGACGTGACTTACAAAACCTACGTGCCATTCTTCCCTACTTATATGAGTATCGTGGTCGTGCTTTATTCGCACTCGCCTGTTTAGTCCTGTCAAAAATCGCTAATGTGGGTATTCCCGTTACTCTCAAAGCCATTGTCGATACGCTAGAAGGACAAAAAGAACTACTATTAGTCTTGCCTATCACGTTACTACTTGCCTATGGTGCTTTACGCCTCAGTTCCTCACTCTTTAATGAATTACGAGACACAGTATTTGCCAAAGTACGCTATCGTGCCATGCGTAATTTATCCACGCGCGTATTGTCACACTTACACGATTTATCCTTACGCTTTCATCTTGATCGTAAAACAGGTGCAATCAGCCGTGATCTCGAGCGGGGTACTCGCTCCGTTGGCACATTAATGAATTTCATGGTATTTAGCATCCTACCCATAGCGGTTGAATTTATCCTTGTTGCCCTTATTCTTATTAGCCAATACCCACCTATTTTTACCCTCATTACCTTTGGTACCGTTATTGGCTATATTGCCTTTACCATTTTAGTCACTGAATGGCGTATGGAATATCGCCATCAAATGAATAAGTTCGAATCAGAAGCAAGTTCTAATGCCATTGATAGCCTCATTAACTATGAAACGGTAAAATACTTCAATAATGAGGCACTGGAATTAAAGCGCTACGATAGCACCTTAGAAAACTGGGAAAACGTGGCCGTTAAAAGTCAAACCACCATGTCAATGCTCAACTTTGGCCAAGGCAGTATTATTGCGATTGGTGTCACCATTGTTATGTTTTATGCCACCAATGGCGGGGTAAAAGGCGAAATGGGTATTGGCGATCTGGTGATGGTCAATGCTTTTATGTTACAACTGTTTATCCCGCTTGGTACGCTCGGCATTATTTATCGGCAGATTAAATATA
>CAYNGN010000096.1:0-4697 GCA_964396615.1 uncultured Thiothrix sp.
AACGACGCACTACAAGCACTGATTACACTGCAAAAAGCAGATCGCGCAGACTTACCTCACTATGATAAAACCTTACTCCATGATGAAATGGCTTTAATGCCCACATGGTTTCTTGGTACACACCTCAATATTAAACTCAATAGCCAACAGCATGCACTCATCGAACAAACCTTTGATCAACTTTGTACAGCAATTTCGACACAAACAACAGGCTTTGTACATCGCGATTACCACTCACGCAACCTCTTAAAAACAGCAAAAAATAACCCTGGCATTATTGATTATCAAGATGCAGTAACAGGGCCTTTGAGCTACGATGTTGTCTCTCTACTACGTGACTGCTATATCGCATGGCCAGTAGAAAAAGTGGAAGCATGGGCATTGCAGTATAAAGATAAAGCCGTTGCTGCACAGCTAATGCCAGCAACTGAAGATGCTGCCTTTATTCGTGACTTTGATTTAATGGGTCTACAACGTCATATAAAAGTACTGGGCATTTTTGCACGTCTTTATCATCGTGATGGTAAAGAAAACTATTTAAACGACTTACCACTGACACTGCACTATGTCATGACAGTTGGCAAAAAACATAATGAAACAAAAAAACTAATTCAATTATTTGAAGAACTTGGGGTTCCTAACATCATTGGTACAATAAAAATATGATTTAGGTGCAATAAAAAATTTAAGAGACTAACAACAACCATGAAAGCAATGATACTTGCCGCTGGGCACGGCAAACGTATGCGTCCTTTAACTGATACCACACCAAAACCATTACTAAAAGTAGGAGGAAAATCACTTATTGTATGGAATATTGAACGCTTAAAAAAAAGCGGCATTAAAGAATTTGTCATTAATCTTGGCTGGCTAGGGGATAAAATCCCACAGGCTTTAGGTGATGGCTCAAAATGGGGGGTCAACATTCACTACTCTGATGAACAACAAAATGGACCCTTAGAAACAGCAGGAGGCATTATCCAAGCCTTACCTTTACTCGGCGATGAGTCCTTTATTGTTGTCAATGGCGATGTTTGGTGTGAGATAGACTACCAACATCCAATCTTAAGTGAAAACAACCTCGCGCATCTTGTGCTGGTAGACAATCCAACACACAACCCTCAAGGCGATTTCTGCTTACAAGGCAAGCATATTCATAATGCCGAGCAATCTCGCTATACGTTTAGTGGCATTGGTTACTATCATCCACAACTCTTTGCAAACCAAGCTCCTGGAAAAGCACCTCTAACTCCTTTACTAAAAGATGCTATCGAACTGGGGCATGTCAATGGCAGCTACTTTCAAGGTGATTGGCGGGATATTGGCACACCTGAGAGGTTGCAGGAACTTAATGATGACTTAGCTTTATCAGATACATACGTGTAACTCCCTAAAAATATCTATTCGTTTCTCACCAAAATAATTTTTCAGCGAGGTCAGTGTTAGTGTTACTTGGCAAGTATTTAGCAATAAGTTATGGCTAAATACTTGCTAAATAACTGACAACTCACCCATAAAAATAGCCCAATAATTACACTAAATCCTTAAAAAACAAGAGCAAAAAATAGACTTGCTTCCCTCTAGATTATGCTGTAACTTCTGCGTTCCGTAATTATATTAGCATATGCTAATTTGGGTACTAAAATGAATACAACACATGCTCGCCTTCTATCAAGTATATTCGCTGTCGCTTTATCAACCATAACGATCAATAGCGCGCAAGCAGTGGCAGCATTAGATAATGCAACTCTTATCAAAGCCTCTAATTTATTAGCAGCAAAAGAAAAAGCACGTAAAGTAAAAAACAGAACAAAACCAAGAACAAAGAAAAAATACGCTTACAAAAGACACATAAAAACCTGTGATACTTACAGTCACAAAATATTGCACAAAAAAGCAGCAAAATATCAAGCCGATATTAACCAATTAGCAAAACAGCATAAGGTGTCCCCTCACCTCATTATGGCTGTTATTACCGTAGAATCGTGCTTCAGAGAATCAGCACGCTCCCCACAAGGCGCAGCAGGTCTTATGCAGCTCATCCCTGCAACAGCAAGCCGTTTTGGTACTGAAAATCGCTACAACCCTCGTGACAATATCAAAGCGGGTACACTCTATCTTAAATTTCTCTTAAAACGCTTTAATGGCAACCTAAGACTCGTTGCTGCTGCTTACAATGCTGGTGAAGGTGCAGTTGATCGTTATAACGGGATACCTCCTTACAAAGAAACCAGAGCCTACGTTGCTAAAATACTGAATGCTTACAATAAGCTTGCTAAAGCAGCAACCTCAAAACGTAACTATGCAACAAAAAACACTCACAAAACCAAAACAGCATGGCATTTACGTCTCACTCAAAACAAACAACTTACACAACTTATTGATGCAAGAAGTTTGGCATTTACCACACCTGAGTGGAAGCAAATGGCTAAAATCCTAATGTCAGAACAGGAAGAAATCAAAACGCCTATTAAGCAATTATTATAAGCAGCAAAGTAACATGCCTTATGATACTTGATAGCAAATAACTAAAAAAGCCTAGCAAATGCTAGGCTTTTTTAGTGTTTGGCGCGATAAATCGCGTTTCTACTTGATTTTTGCTTCTTTAAACATCACATGCTTACGAACGACAGGATCGTATTTTTTTATTTCCATTTTATCCGTCTGTGTTCGCTTGTTTTTTGTTGTGGTATAAAAATACCCTGTGCCTGCTGTTGAGACTAATTTAATTTTTTCACGCATAATTTCCCTTCCTTAAACCTTCTCGCCACGTTTACGCATATCAGCAAGTATTGTATCAATACCTTTTTTATCAATGATACGCATACCTTTGGCTGAAACACGAAGCTTCACCCAACGATTTTCACTCTCAACCCAAAAACGGTGCGTATGCAAGTTGGGTAGGAAGCGACGTCTTGTTTTATTATGTGCGTGTGAAACATTATTACCTGTAACGGGACGCTTACCTGTTACCTGACATACACGAGACATTTGTACTCTCCGCTGTAAATTTTTATTGAAAATATGTTAAACATAAAAGGGCGTAAAAGTAACAGAGGCACAGCAAAACAGCAAGTTAAAATTCTTTAGGGATGATATTGGCATCCATTGGATATCGCTTGTCTTCCGCTCTGACACGAATCTGCTATTATCCGCTTACATAGTTAATACCGATTTATTTCAGGACACATTACACGTGAACAAACTAGCAAATTACATTGATGCTCTCAATGAAAAAGTGGGGAAAAGCATTGCATGGGCTGTTCTTGCCACCACACTCATTACCTTTCTTGTTGTCGTATTACGCAAAGGTTTTTCTTGGGGGTCTATTGCTATGCAAGAATCAGCCTTATACTTTCACGCCTTAGTCTTTATGGCCGGAGCAGCTTATACCTTAAAACATAATGGACATGTCAAAGTTGATATCTTTTATCAAGATTTTTCAGCAAAGGGACGTGCATGGGTCAACTTACTGGGTACTGTAACCTTATTACTCCCTTTTTCTCTCTTTATTGTATGGGTAAGTGCTGACTATGTGCTTACCTCGTGGCAGCAACTCGAAGGCTCGCGTGAAACAGGTGGCTTGCCTCTCGTTTTTATCCTCAAAAGTTTTACCCCCTTAATGGCAATCCTACTTACGCTACAAGGTATTTCAATCCTACTACGCTCCTTATCAACGTTATATAATAACCATGAGAAAGAAAACTAATGGAATGGATGTCACTGTTATTATTTCTTAGCGTTATTATCGTTTTAATGGCAGGCTTCCCTGTTGCCTTTTCACTCGGTGGCGTGGCACTTATTTTTGCAGGCATTGGTACTGCAACAGGCACATTTGACCCCATTTTAGGCGCAATGCCAGAACGCATTAATGGCATTATGATGAATCAAACCCTGACGGCAGTCCCTTTATTTGTCTTTATGGGAGTCGTACTCGAAAGCTCTAAAATAGCCGAACGTTTACTGGATACTATGTCACAACTGTTTGGCGCATTACGCGGCGGACTTGGTTTTTCGGTTATGCTAGTGGGTATGCTATTGGCTGCAAGTACGGGTATTGTTGGTGCAACCGTCGTCACAATGGGCTTAATCTCATTACCTGTCATGTTAAAGCGCGGCTATGCGCCTGAAATAGCCTGTGGGACAATCTGTGCCTCTGGCACACTGGGGCAAATCATCCCGCCTTCAATTATCTTGGTTTTATTGGGTGACCAACTTTCCTCCGCCTACCAACAAGCACAACTGCAACAAGGAATTTTCAGCCCAGAGCAAATCTCTGTTGGTGATTTATTCGTTGGCGCAATTATTCCCGGACTACTACTGGTTTCACTGTATATGATTTACCTTGCAGGTGTTGCATGGTTACGCCCCCAAATGATGCCTGCCACCAATAACACACAACAAGAAGCATTATCATTAACACGCATAAGCAAAGCCTTACTCCCCCCGCTGCTGCTGATATTTGCCGTACTTGGTTCTATTCTTGCAGGCTATGCAACGCCCACAGAAGCCTCTTCAGTGGGCGCAGTTGGCGCACTTTTCCTCGCCTTAGCCAATCAACAACTTAATCTGAGCACACTAAAAAGTAGTATGCAGCAAACGGTTCGCATCACCAGTATGGTGTTTATGATTCTCATTGGCGCATCACTGTTTTCTCTTGTCTTTCGTGGTTTTGGCGGTGACGAACAAATTCACCA
>CAYNGN010000096.1:4724-7846 GCA_964396615.1 uncultured Thiothrix sp.
CCTGGTGGAAAAATAACGGCCCTCTTACTCGTCATGCTGGTTATTTTTGTCTTAGGCTTTGTGCTTGATTTTATTGAAATCACCTTTGTTGTTATTCCTATTGTGGGGCCTGTATTACTCACGATGGATATCGACCCTATCTGGCTTGGCATTATGATTGCCATCAATTTACAAACGTCCTTTCTAACGCCACCCTTTGGTTTTGCCTTGTTCTACCTACGTGGTGTTGCCCCCAAGGAAATAAGCACACGCCATATTTATCGTGGCGTTATTCCGTTTATTATTATTCAACTTATTGCCTTACTTATTCTCTCTTTATGGCCAGAACTGGTGACATGGTTACCCAGTAAAATAACATAATCACCAACCCGCAGGAAGCTTCTTCTCAATACAAATTTGCTTACTAGTAATCGAAATATAGCCTCCTTTGCGTAACTCATTAAGAATACGCGTGACCATTTCTCGCGATGCACCAATCATCTCGGCAATGTCCTGATGCGTTAAACGCTGTGTCACTATTTTGCCATTTTCCTCATACGATTCTTTATGTAAAACATGCACTAAACGTCCATAAATATCTTTAGACGTTAGTGCAGAAATCATCCCATCCATTTCCCTAATACTTGCTGTTAGTGACTTAAAAATAGCAAAACAGACTTGAGGATGATTTTGCAAAAAAATCTCAAACTGCTGGTAACTTAATTGCAACACTTCTGTTTTTACTAAAGTAATAATAGAAGCCGAACGCGGCTCTGCATCCAACAAACTTAACTCACCACAATAATCACCCTGCTGCAAAAAAGCAAAAACCGTTTGATTACCTTGTTCATCATTAACGAAAACCTTTAAACGACCACTTAAAATAACAAATAAACTGCGGGTGTGATCCCCCTGAGAAATAATCAATTGATTCCTAGCAAATATTTTTTTTGTCATCATTGAAGCCAGCTCATCGCGATCTTTTTTTAGTAAACCATCAAATAATGCAACTGTGGACAGCATAAAAACTCCTATTGGGTAATATAGTTTGCTGAGTCTAGTCTATTATTGACTAAATTAATGAGTAAACTACAACCCGTTTTATAGATATTCACTCATTAAATTTCCGCCCCCTTCGATTACGCTCAGGATACTATAAAGAGTCAGATAATTGCGTTCACAGATGCAGAAGCAAGCCCTTTGCTATTCGTAAAGATGAACCTAATTATCGGAACATCTATGGATCCCTGAGCGCAATAAATACCATTTATCGAATTATTAATAGCGTTTAACGAAAAAATACGGTTATGTCCTGATTTATGTGTAAGATTTGATGACATAGGGGTTGCAAAACATAATAATAAAATATACCTTCAAAGAAACCCTTTATAAAGTCGTTACCAAGACTGTCTAAGATCTATAGTTCAAAACACATAAACAATAAACGTTGAAACGTCATACATTAATGACCTGTATGGACAATGATAACAACGTCCTATGAGATTTAAACGATGAAATATACCCATAACCTACTCATACTCCTCATCAGTACACTCACACTCACCTCATGTGGTAGCGAAAGTTCAGTAGCTACTCCTGACAAAGAAACAACGGATGTAGCAAGCAAACTAAAACGCAGTACTGAAAGCAGCCTCACCACCTACTTTCGTCAAATGAGCCAACAACAAACAACAACGCCCTCTAACGATAACGTACTCATTCAAGCAAATGTTGCAACCTCTGCCTCAGAAGGCAGTTCAGCAGCCAATAGTACAAGTGTTTCAACGACAAATGTACAAGAAAATGGCGTTGATGAAGCAGACTTAATAAAAGTCAGCAGCAATGGACGCTATATTTATAGCGTTGATAAAAGCGTTCCCACGACGGATATTGATACCCCGCCTATCTTAGCCAAAACCAATAACTCCGACAGCATTCGCATTATGGATGCACAGAATACTCAGCTTACTGAAGTAAAAGAACTGCTCAGTAATAACGATAAGCGCTGGCATATTAATGGCCTGTATCTTGATGATACAAGAGGCAATCTTGTTGCACTCTCATCTAACAATGGCAACTACTGGAGTAATTGGTTTCATAGCGATTATTTTGCCCAACAAACAACTGACCTGTTCTTCTTTGATGTCAGCACCCCTAACACTGCTTCACTCAGTAATACACTAAGCTTTGATGGCAGCGTGATTGACAGTCGTCGTAATGGTGATGTGCTTTATCTTGTACTACGTCACTTCCCTGACTACTTATACAACATAAATGATACACAAAACAACACAACAGCCACCGATATTCTACCGCATTATCGACTGAATAATGCCGAAAAACAGCCCGTAGTACTTGCCGAGAATTGCTACCAAGAAGATACTGGAAAACATAGTGGTGATATCATTACACTTGTTGCTGTCAACCTTGCCAGTGATACGCCTGAAATCAACAGCCAATGCTGAAGCGATTTACGCTTCACAAGAAGCGCTTTATCTTGCAACTACCCAATGGAATTATCAAAGCCAGAACGGCACTGCTGAATACGAAGATACGACCACCACTGATATTCATAAATTCGCTTATAACGGCATGGAATTCGATTATCGTGGTTCCGCCGAAGTACGTGGACATCTAGGTCATCAACAAGACCGCAAATCCTTTCGTTTTAGTGAACATAATGGTTTCTTACGTGTCGTCACCTTTTCACCCGCACAATGGGCAACCATTGCCGTTGAAGACCCTGATTTTGATGAAACAACACCACGCATTGCTACTGAAGGCTCTGAATTTGTAGCAACGAAGCCCAGCGCCACTTCTAGCAATACAACCCATAAATTTGTCAACAAATCCCCCGTCTCATTAACCATACTCGAAGAAGAGAGCAGCACAAAAACCCTACGCATTGTTGCACAACTACCCAATCAAACCCGCCCTGAACCTATTGGACTCCCAGGGGAAAAACTGTATGCCAGCCGTTTTATTGGTGACAGAGCTTACTTTGTGACCTTTCGGGTTACCGATCCTCTTTATGTATTAGATCTCAGCACCCCTGAAGATCCTTTTGTTGCTGGCGAACTAAAAGTCGATGGTTATTCTGATTATCTTCATCCACTGAGCGAAACCCTATTACTAGGCATTGG
>CAYNGN010000097.1:0-5759 GCA_964396615.1 uncultured Thiothrix sp.
TAATTCATCAGTACGAAATTGTTGCATCACCTCTGAATGGCGTATACCTTGTTGTAAATCAGCAGGAATGGGTAAGTTAGAAAAATAGTCGCGCCAACTACTATCAACCAACATAGGATCTTGCAGATAACGCTCATACAACATATCAAGATATGTAGCATTTTCACCCTCTAACAACGACTCCCTTTGACTTTCTTCCATCATATTCCTTGGCTGTTGATGTCTCGCTTTTTTCAATTAGAGAACTTACGTTTTCATAGCGGCTAAATGCTCTATTCGATATTCAGTACCACAAAGCGCGCAGCATCTTTACGCCTAATTAACACAGGTATACTATCACCTTTAGTTATTGTTTTAACCCACTTCAGTAGTTGCTTTGCATTCCTAACTATTTGACCATCAAACATCAAGATAACATCCCCCACTAAAACTCCTGCACTTGCAGCCACTCCTGTTCTAACACTATTAACCCAAGCTCCACCTGTTTTCACACCACTTGACTTACGCATAGCATCACTCAAGTTAGCAATAGTCATACCCAATACAATTTTTTCATTATTGACCACTTTAGGTGACTCTTCTTTTTTTTCTGTTCTAGCAACATCAACCAGCTCCTTCAGTACTAGCTCAACCTTAGTTCGCTTACCCTTACGCAATAGGGTTATTGTTAACACCTTACCAACATCAGCCTTTCCAACCATAACAGGCAATGCCGATACTCTTGGCACAAAAGCACCATCAAACTCAACAATAACATCTCCAACTTGTAAAATATTTTCTGCTGGACTGTCTGCAAAGACTTCATTCACCAATGCTCCTTGAATTTTTTCCAAATTAAACGCTTGTTTAATTGCTCTAGTCACCTCTTGAACCCTAACACCCAACCAGCCTCGGCGTACCTTTCCTTTGGACTTTAATTGTTCAACAACACTTACAACAACATCAATAGGAATCGCAAAAGAAAGACCAACAGAACCACCCGTGCGGCTGTATATTTGAGAGTTAATACCGATCACTTCACCTTTAATATTAAATAAAGGCCCACCTGAATTACCAGGGTTTATCGCAACATCTGTTTGAATAAAAGGCACATAACTCTCAGAAGGAAGACTACGCTGTTTTGCACTAACAATACCTGCTGTGACACTATGATCAAAACCATAAGGGGAGCCAATAGCCACAACCCATTCTCCGACTTCCAAATCGGGTGTATCATTAATCATAAGCACAGGCAAATCATATGCATTGACTTTAAGAACGGCAATGTCACTACGAATATCACTACCAATCAATTTAGCAACAAACTCACGCCTATCATTAAGACGCACAATGATTTTATCTGCACCTTCAACAACGTGATGATTAGTTACTACATATCCATCTGCAGATAGAATAAATCCTGAGCCTAATGATGTCGACTCAATGTCATCAGCAAGCCCTTTCTTATTCAATTGATCAGGAGAAAAACCGCGCAATCCGCCACCATGACTATAGGTCTTTGCTTGGGATGAGATTCCTTTATCTTTATAACTTGTACTAATATTTACCACGGCAGGACTATACGTTTTAACCAAACTTGTAAAATTTGGTAACTCAACAGCAAAGGAAAGACGTGAAGCTATCATCAAAAAAATAATAACAAGACGATAGGTGATACGATAAACGAATCTTTTATTCATAAATAATGACATCTTAGCAACAAAAACACTGATAAAAGATGTGCAATTATAAACCTAGCTGAGTGAACAACACTAATAGAAAAACCCAAATCGTAATATATTTTCAATATTACAAAGGCGTGTCTTCAAACGCTAAAATCAATAACAATAGGATTTAGCGGCTGTTCTTTAATACGTAAAATAAGGACATCTAAACTATCACATAATGGTGTTTGTGCCGCTGCAATACGAGAGACATAAAAGCCAGCAATCAATCCAATAAAACCGAAGATGATACTACCTATCTCACTGTTAAGATGAAGAAAAGAAAACAACTCAGAACCAAGTACAGCAGACATAAGTAACGCCAATACAGGAAGAAAATAGGCTAACACTGAATTCCCCACTAGCGCACTTGAACTCACACCAATAATCACTTGATCACCAGGTTTTGCATAAACAGGATTTTGAACTTTTATAATATCGCTTACTTTTTTCTTTGGCATAAAAAATGAAAGGCTAGAACACCCCGAACTGGAAGAACAATTGTTACAGGCTGACGAAGATAAAGGACGTACATGTGCATACCCCCTTTCTACACGTATTACTTCTGCTATTTCTTCAATCATATCAATATTCTCTTTCTTATTTGTATTATTAGGAACAGATTTTTTTATTGGAATCATTGCGTATGCGTCCCTTTATTTAGGAGTTACTGTAAAGATATAACACTTAATAGCTACTGAATTTAAGTAGTTTAGCCATTTTTCTTATGAAAATAGTTCACTTAAACAACACAAACAGATAATTTATAAGATAAAACATTATTTTGAAAAAACAAATGACCAGATGATTATCTAGCCTAGAGATGAAGGACTCAAGAAACCTGACGTTACTACTGAATTTTCATTTAGCTACCCAGTTAAGTCATGTGAATTATTTTTAAATTCAATTAATTGAAAAAAAACGCACATGACCCACTTCTAACGGGTGAAACTATTTACCTGAATCACTATATCAAGCACATTCAAAATGTTTGAATGCACGAAAAATAGTAAAGGGACACAAAAGCTAGCATTAACTAACGTTTAATGTGCAATGCGTAAACCTGAGTAAATATCCTGTAGCGTTCCTCTTGGCACCTCTCCAACTAATGTCACAGTATAGTCACTCTGAAATTGTGTGAGGATATTTAATGCGCCTGAGTTCATTGCAGAATGTGTAGAGTCTGCTTTTCTTCCACCATCTTTAGCAATAAAAACAGACACAGAACTTAAACCATCTGTCACAATAAGATGCTCTTCTTCCTGCTTATTACTCTGGTTTTGTGCAGCTTCTTCAACACCTAATTCCACTCTTCTAAAACCAACGGGGAGTGAATCAAAAACCCATTGTGAATAATGGCTCTGCCCTTCTTGTGCCACTGGAATTGAGGGTATTGTTGACATTACTTCCGTAGTTTGGTTATCCGCCAAAGAAATAGATGCGGGTACTGTTGTATTACTCATGTGTTGATCGCTTACCTTAAAATCAGTAAACATAAAACGCTCAACAGGCTGACGCTCCAAATTAGTTAAAGAATATTCTAATAAGATATTTTTCTCCAAATCAACACAGTATTTTTGCAAATAGCGTTTTCGATCTTTAGGTCGTGCGATGACAATTTGACAAGGTCTGCCTGCGACTTGATCTTTCTCACCTAAATCAAAGGAATAAATATCCTGCATTTCTGGTGTAATCGGCGAAAAAGAGTTCAGTGACAAAGAAGAGGTTTCTTTTGCTGCATAACCAGCTTTTTCATCTAAAGGGACGATTGTTTCCTTTCTAATGCCATTTTCTATTTTCTGCTCAATAAATAAAATTGAAGGTTCTCCATCCTTAATAAAGACTAGCCTGCCAGAATACTCAAGTTGCTGTTGAGCATCATTCATCTTATTCAGTAAATTAACCGCTTCAGCTGAAGAAGCAAAACCAGAACTAGGTAATACTAAGGCAACCAGCAAATAAATTAACTTAATTCTTCGCATGAGTAAATGACCTAACCGATGGCATAATGGCAGAATTAGGCGTGTGTTTCACATGGCTTTTAATATAACGTTGAAGACGTACTTTCATCGTTGACTTTGCCATAAATAATGGCTGAGAACCTGATGTTGATACAACGCTTGCTTTAGAATGCATTGTAATAGGAGGTTGCTCAGGATTAATTGTTGGTGAAAAATTCAATGCTACAACAGCAGCAATACTTGCAGCAACAGCAAAACCTGCTGCAGGTCTTAACCAGCTATGTGATGTATTTTCTTTTTGTTGTTCAACATAAACATCATCATAGCTAGGCTCATCTTCCAAACGCTCATGAATTCCAGCTAAAAAATCGCTGGGTGTCATCGCCTTCGGCTGTTCGTTTCGAATGGTGTCACCAATTAAGGTGTAGTGAGACATTGCCTGTAAAAGTTCATCGTCTTTTTGCAACTCATCAAGTAAGCGTCGCTGTTCAAATTCGCCTGATTCATTATCCAAAAAGGCCGATAAGTTTTCTTTCTTTGTTGTCGTGGTCATTTGTATTTCCTGACTCGATTTTATTAAAGTAACATCCATTAAATAATATAAAACACAACCAATATTCTTTATGTTTATTAAGCCGATAACCTTGCTACATTAAGCAACAATAGGTATTCTCAATAAAACATGAATGAAAGAGGTATAGTTCCTTTAACTAACTATATTAATACAATGTTCCAAAGGATTTTATAACCATTTACAAAAGTCCTGAATGTAGCATCACAATACATGCTAAAGCCAAACTTATAAGGCAGGTAAATAGTATAAATTAAACATGCTACCTATAGTCCCATTAACGGCTCAATTTTGGCTTCAATAGCCTCTCGGGCACGAAAAATTCTTGAACGAACGGTACCAATAGGGCATTCCATAGCCTCAGATATTTCTTCATAAGTAAAACCTTCAATTTCGCGCAGTGTAATAGCAATACGTAAATCATTAGGTAACTCCTCAATGGCATCAACAATGGCTCTATGCACATCATCTTTTTCCATTTCTTTGTCTGGCGTTCCCGATTCATGCAGTTTATCAGCACCACTGTATTGTTCGGCCTCCTGAGCATCGATATCATTGGCAGGCAGTCTTCTACTTTGAGTCACCACATGATTTTTCGCCGTATTAATTGTAATGCGATATAACCATGTGTAAAAAGCACTATCACCCCGAAAATTTTTCAATCCTCGGTAGGCTTTGATAAAGGCCTCTTGAGAAATATCCATTGCGGTATGATGATCACGTACAAAGCGCAACGCCAAGTTAATTACTTTTTGTTGATACTTTATAACTAATACATCAAATGCTTTTTTTTCTCCTGCCTGTACGCGCTTCACTAATGCCAGATCAGTTTGGTCCATGCCCATATGGGGCTGTTCTCCTTAGTTTGTTTTTTAGCAACCTGGCACTAAATCTACACTTTCAAACACTAACTTCGACAAGCAAAAATAGAAAAGTTCAATATGCAAATACTAATTTAACCCCAAGCAAAAAACCTTTATGAATATATGGTCTAATCTTACCCTTTTTTTCACAAAATTAATATAGTTCGAATAATTACGGTTGCTGCTAATAGAAATGACATGGCATACTTAAGGTGTTATATCACTCAGTTATACCCTCAAAGCACTTCTTACACCCCATAGGAACTCTCGTTATGTATGATGTACTTATTATCGGCAGTGGTGCTGCTGGTCTGACATTAGCACTCAGTTTGCCTGAGCATATGAAAGTGGCTGTACTCAGTAAAGACAAACTTACTGAAGGTAGCACTTTTTACGCTCAAGGGGGCATTTCAGCCGTCTTAGACGAATCAGACTCTTTATTATCCCATATCACTGATACCCTTGATGCGGGTGCAGGGTTATGTCATGAAGACATAGTGCGTTTTGTGGTAGAAAATGGCCCTAAAGCCATTAAATGGCTAGACCAAATTGGCGTTCCTTTTACGCGTACTGCCAATAAGGATGGAACAAATGCCTTACATCTAACCCGTGAAGGTGCACATAGTCATCGTATAGTTGATCATGCTGCTGAAGCAAGCGG
>CAYNGN010000097.1:5771-7795 GCA_964396615.1 uncultured Thiothrix sp.
CCTTATTATCAACCGCTCAACAAAAACAAAATATTGAATTATTGGAATACCATATTGCCATTGATTTTATTACCAGCCGCCGACTAGGCCACAAAGAAAACCGCTGTCTTGGTGCGTATGTCCTAGATAGAAAAACACAAAAAATTAAAACCTTTAAGACCGCATTCAGCGTACTTGCTACAGGTGGAGCAAGCAAAGTCTATCTTTATACCAGCAACCCTGATGGCTCTAGTGGTGATGGTATTGCAATGGGCTGGCGTGCAGGTTGCCGTGTTGCCAATATGGAATTTATGCAATTTCACCCTACCTGCCTTTATCATCCACACGCAAAATCACAGCTCATTACTGAAGCAGTACGTGGCGAAGGAGGAAAGTTACGCTTAGCTAATGGCAAACGCTTTATGCCTGACTACGATTCACGTGCTGAACTTGCTCCACGTGATATTGTAGCAAGAGCCATTGATAATGAGATGAAAACACGCGGTATTGACTCGGTATTTCTTGATATTAGCCACCGCTCTGATGGGTTTATTAAAGAACACTTTCCTAATGTCTATGAAAGCTGCCTAAAATTTGGCTATGACATAACTAAAGACCCTGTTCCTGTGGTACCCGCAGCCCATTACACTTGCGGTGGCATTATCACTGACACGCAAGGAAGAACTGATATTGATAACTTATACTGTATCGGTGAATCCTCTTTTACAGGTCTACACGGGGCTAACCGTATGGCAAGCAACTCCCTACTAGAATGTATAGTTTTTGGCAAAGCTGCCAGCGATGACATCGCTCAGCGTAGCAAGACTAAACTAAAAGATATCACCATTCCTGAGTGGGATGAAAGCCGTGTCACTGATTCTGATGAATTGGTTGTTATTAATCATAACTGGGACGAAATTCGACGCTTTATGTGGGACTATGTAGGTATTGTTCGTACCACAAAGCGCCTTAAACGTGCACAAAGTCGTATTCGTTTATTGCGTCATGAAATCAATGAATACTATGCCAATTTCCGTGTTTCCAACGATTTAATTGAGTTACGAAATCTTGCTCATGTAGCTGAATTAATTATCGAATCAGCATTACAACGCCGAGAAAGTCGTGGCTTACACTATACTCTTGATTACCCAGAAGCAGATCCAAAAATGGCCGACATAGACTCCATTCTTGACCCATTACGATTTTAAGCTTTATGTTAATAGCAGTGATTTAACCGGCCTGTAGTAACGAACTTGTCTACCATCTCTACAATTCTGTTATAGTCTCCGCTCCTTATTATCATAGCTATTACTTATTATTCATGTCATTACTCAGATTACAAAATATCCACCTTGGGTTTGGTGGTCCAGACCTGCTTGCAGGCCTAGATTTCAATATCGAAGATGGGGAACGCATTTGTTTAATTGGTAGAAATGGTGCAGGAAAAAGCACATTATTAAAAGTCATTCAAGGCATACACCCTGTTGATTCAGGTGATAAAACACTAAAATCAGGCGTACTTATTGCCACACTTGAGCAAGAAGTTTCTGAAACGATTCAAGATACCGTTTTTAATGTTGTTGCCAGTGGCCTAGATGATCTAGGAAGCTTACTCAGCCGTTATCATGATCTCATCCAACATGGTAATACAGAAGACCCTGATTGGTTTGATCAACTCGAAAAAACCCAACAACTTATTGAACAAAAAGACGGCTGGAAATTACAACAACAGGTTGAATCCATTATTTCCCGTTTATCATTGCCTGCTGATAGTCATTTCACTTCCTTATCAGGCGGCATGAGACGACGCGTATTACTTGCCAAAGCCTTAGTACTGCAACCCAATATTCTATTGCTAGATGAACCAACTAACCACCTTGATATTGAGTCCATACAATGGCTAGAAGAGTTCTTACTCACCTTTAAAGGAGCAATTCTATTTATTACTCATGACCGAACCTTCTTAAAAAACATGGCAACCCGCTTAGTTGAACTTGATAGAGGTAAGGTAAGTAGTTACCCTGGTGATTACGAAAATTACTTAC
>CAYNGN010000098.1:0-7763 GCA_964396615.1 uncultured Thiothrix sp.
ATTATTGATTTCAGGGTTGTTTACCGCAATACGCAAGGCTTTTTTGAAATGTTTTTGTGCTTTTTCGGGTTGTTTTAGGTGTTGTTGTAAGAGTGCGAAGTAGTGATGGGCATCTGCTGAATTTGGATTTTGTTCAAGGGCTTTTGATAGTTTTTCATTTGCGAGTTGTATACGTCCTTTGCTAAGATATTCAGCGCCAAGTTTTGTATTGTAATTAGCTGCTGAAGTAGGATTGGGCTGTGGGCGTGTTGTAGAACAAGCGGTTGATAAAACAAGTAGTAGTACGGCGCTAGGTTGTAATATTGTTTTTATGTTATTTGTTAGCATTGCACTCTATTTTCCCTTATTGCTTAGGCTGTTTTCTTGTGCTGCATACTATACACATTATTTATCAACAATATGGGTGATGCATGTTTTTTAGTCAACTTAAAATATCAAAAAACAATTGACTTCTCTACACTGAGGCTATGACGGTATTGCGCTTTAATTCCCTTGTCCAACCAACCGTTCCAATTGCGCTGCTTTACTATTTGCCTCCTTAATTGCTTGCAAGGCGAGCAACTGTGCATTCAATAATACGGTTTGTGCCTCAATAATATTCAAGTAATTACTTGCACCTGTCTCATATTGATTACTCACAATGGTTGCAGCCGCTTTTGCTTTTGGAATAATGCCTGATTGATACAAGGAATAACTACGTTTTTGTGCTTTATATTGTGACAAGGTTTGCTGAATAATATCTTCTGTTTGACGTTGTAAGGCTTGTAACTGTGCTTGTAAGGCTCGATATTTCTGCTTTGTCTCGGTTAAATAAGCATCGTCTTTACCGAAAAAATTACGTTGTTTCATTGCTGTTGCTGGGCGTGTTGCAAACGTCGTTTCAGTGGCATTACTACCAACTTGTTTTGCAGTGCGGTTTTTAAAACGACTATAATTAGCACTTAAGTCAGGATAAAAACGTCGTTCAGAGAGTTGAATAACCTGTGCCATTTTCTTTATCGAACTTTTTAACAGCGCTATTTCCACTCGTGATTTTTCGGCGGTTGCTAACAGTTGTTGGGTATTGCTTGCTACGTTGACAGGTGTTAATCCTTTTAATTTTCCAAGTGTAAAACGGGGTGAAAAATTAAGTAAGGCATTTAAACGTGCTTGTTCTGCCTGTTGGCGATGTTGTGCTTGTTGGCGTTTATTGCGTTGTTTTTCGATATCAATATCCACTTTAACAATTTGTTGTAGTTGAGTGGTTTGGGTGGCGTAATTGGTACTTAATTGACTTTTTAATGAACGTAATAAATCCGTATTTTTTTTCACTAAGTGACTTTCTTGCTGGGCAAATTGTAATTCATAATAGGCGATACGGGTTTGTGTAAGCACATCTTGCACACTCTGCAATAACTGCAAACGTGAGGTCTCTGCGGCTTGGTCAACAATTGAACCTTTTAACGTCAATAGACTGGGAAAGGGAAAGTTATTTGCCGCAGGTTTATTGGAAAAAGCAGCGTATTGAGCCAATGTATCATCAAGAAAACGCACTTGATCGTATTGGGACAGAGTTGCTTTTGCAGCGTGTAGGCGACGTTGAATGGTCGGGTTATTTTTTAACACGAGCGTGAGTATTGAGGGTAGATTAGGATGTTTTTTTAGCCAATTTTCTTGCTCGTTTTGTGTCGGTAATGCGTTAATGGTTTGTTGCAAAGGCTGTGGAGGAATAAACAACGCATTATTGTGAATGGTTTGTTCAATTTGGCTGCGTGTGCGGGATTTGTTTGCCACTAATTGTTGCTGAACCCTCTGCATCTGTTGGTTTGTTTTAGCGGTTGGTAGGGTTGATTTTTTTGCCACTGGATTTTCTGTCGATAGCGTCTTGTCAGATGATGGTTTTATATTATCTTGTACATAAGATGAGGAGGTATACGTTTGGTAGTCTTGTTGTAAACCTTGCATTTCTTGATATTGACTACAGCCACTACTGAAAAGACTGAGGGCTATGGATATATTGAGCAATATGTGTGTATTTATGGTTGGTCTTATGTATCTCATAGCTTTTTCCCCGTTAATTGTTCCATTTCTGCCAGATTTTTCCAATAATCAGCGGTGGCACGTTGATAAGCTAATTGAAAATTAAGCCATGTGGCTTGGGTCGATAAATACTGGGTAATCGAGCCTTTGTTTTGCCGATATTCAACCTCAGCAATTTGTTTGGCATGTTGCGCCTGTGGTAATAGGTTTTGCTGGTATAGCGTGATGAGTCGTTGGCTATTGGTGATTTTAAAAAAGACACCTTTTACTTTATTGCGTAAGCTATTGGTCAGGCTTTTCTTTTTTTCAATGGCTTGCAGGCGCTCTAAGTGGGCTTGGTGTTTAATGGCTTTATTTTTGCTATGATTGAGTGGGATAGTAACGCCAAAACTCACTGCTAGTGCATCTTCACCACTGCGGGCTAACCCTGTTGTTTCGGATTCACCAATTTGGGCATATTGCACACCCAGTTTAAAATCAGGCAGACTGGCATAACTTGCCAACTGTTTTTTAATCATGCTTTTTTCAATCGCTAACGTGGCTATTTTTAACTCTTCATTGGCTTCAGCATATTGATATAAACGTGCTAATGGCCGGTTGAGTTTTTTTGCTGCACGGGTCTGTTGTACGGTAAAATTCTGTTCTGGATCACGGTTTAATAAGGTATTGATGCGGGTTTTTTCTGTTGATAGCAGTTCTTCTAATAACTGCACATCATAGGTAACTTGTGCGTATTGGCTTTGTGCTTTGGCAACATCGTTTAAAGTACTACTATTACGCGCATAGCTGGTATTGGCGACTTGGCTAATTTTTTCCAGTACCGCTTTATTTTGTTCGCTGAGACTAATCGCTTGTTGCAAATAAGCGGCTTCATAAAATGCCTGTTTTACGCTGACAACGAGATTGCGACTGGCTTGCTCATAACGGATTTTAGCGGTAGCAATGTCTTTTTTGACAATCTCACCTTTTAAGCCACGTTTACCGGGATAGGGGAATTGTTGTTGCAAGGTCAGATTACGTTCTTGCTGGCCTAAACGGGTTTCAATCGGGTTAATCGCCTCGTTATAGGTTAGGTGTGGATCACTTAAGGCGACAGCTTGCGGGTATTGCTGAATACTACTTTGCCATGCCAGTTTTTTCGCTTTTAAATCTGGATTTTGTTGGATAGCGATATTAATGAGCTGTGGTAGTGAGGTCGCAGCATAAACGGGACGATTGAGTATAACAACACTGCAACTCATTATTAAGATAATCGTTACTATAATACGTTTGTTCATTATTTTATCTCTTAAGAATCAGTCGTTGTTGTTAGGTAGCGTTTGCGCCACAGCAAATAAATGGCAGGAATAACAAATAATGATAGTAAAGGGGCAGTCACCATGCCACCAATCATCGGGGCAGCAATGCGTCGCATTACATCCGACCCTGTGCCATCGTCTAACATAATCGGCACCAACCCAGCAATAATCACCGCAACCGTCATTGCTTTAGGACGAACGCGCATCACTGCACCTTCCATGATCGCGGCTTTTAAGTCACTAACGTGTTTAAGTTTCCCCTTTGCTTGTTGTTCGTCTTCGGCATTATGTAAATACAACAGCATAATGACTCCAAACTCAGCCGCCACGCCTGCAAGCGCAATAAAGCCAACGGTGACTGCTACGGACATATTAAAATCCAATAACCACAGATACCAAATGCCACCAGCGAGTGCAAACGGCAAGGAAAGCATTACAATCAATGCAGCGATCAAGTCACGAAAGATGAGGTAGAGTAAAATAAGAATAATCATTAAGGTCATTGGAATAACCAATGATAATTTATCTTTTACCCGTAATAAATATTCATATTGTCCAGCCCAACTAATGGAGTAACCAGGGGGAAGCGTAAGTGCCTGTTGTAGTACGTCACGTGCATTGCTGACATAAGAACCGAGATCAACGCCTTCAATATCAACAAATGTCCAGCCATTAAGGCGTGCATTTTCAGTTTTAATCATCGCTGGTCCTCGCGTAATACGAATACTGGCTACGCGAGAGAGAGGAATATGTGCGCCTGAGGGGGTGATTAAGGGGAGTTCCATTAATTTATCAATATCATCACGCACATGACGTGGATAGCGTAAATTAACAGGGTAACGCTCTAAACCTTCAACCGTTTGGGTAATATTCGCGCCACCGACAGCACTACTAATCACGGCTTGTATGTCATCAATATTTAAGCCAAAACGCGCAGCTTTGGCGCGATCAGGAGTAATTTCAATATAGCGTCCGCCTGAAACACGTTCGGAGAATACGGAAGCTGTCCCTTTAACATCTTTTAAGATGGCTTCAATGTCTTTGCCGATTTGTTCGATGACTTTTAAATCAGGGCCTGCGACTTTTATGCCAACAGGGGTTTTTATTCCTGTGGCCAACATGTCGATACGGGTTTTTATGGGTTGTACCCATGCATTTGTAAGACCAGGGAATTGAATGGCATTATCAAATTCCTTGATTAATTTGTCCAAGGTCATGCCTTCACGCCACTCTGATTTTGGTTTAAATAAAATGGTGGTTTCAATCATGGTCAGTGGTGCGGGATCAGTGGCGGTTTCAGCACGGCCTATTTTGCCAAAGACATGTTCCACTTCGGGGAAGCTTTTAATAATACGATCCGTTTGTAAGAGTAGCTCTTGTGCCTTGCCAATCGAAACGCCTGGTAGCGTGGTTGGCATATAGAGTAAATCGCCTTCTTCTAATTCAGGCATAAACTCTGAACCTAGTTGATTCAGTGGAATGAGTGCAGACAACATTAAAATAATGGCTACTAAAATAGTCATCCAAGGCGCTTTAAGACAGAGCGTTAATGCAGGGCGGTACAGGCGAATTAAGAATACTGATAAAGGGTTGTTTTTTTCTTTGGGTAATTTTCCGCGAATAAAAAAGCCCATTAATACAGGAATCAGCGTGACTGATAAGCCAGCGGCAGCGGCCATTGAATAGGTTTTAGTAAAGGCTAAAGGGGAAAACAAGCGTCCTTCTTGTGCTTCAAGGGTAAAAATAGGAATAAAGCTTAAAGTGATAATTAATAAGGATAAAAATAAAGCAGGTCCTACTTCACTTGCTGCTTCAGTAATGACTTGCCAATGGGCTTTTCCTGTAGGCATTGAGCCATGCTCTTCTTCCCAGTGCTCAAGGTGTTTATGGGCATTTTCAATCATTACAATCGCGGCATCGACCATTGCGCCAATAGCAATTGCAATCCCCCCTAAAGACATAATGTTGGCATTAATACCTTGCTGCTGCATCACAATAAAGGCCATTAATATGCCTAACGGTAAGCTTACAATAGCCACTAAGGCAGAGCGGAAATGAAATAGGAAAATAATACACACAAAAGCAACGACAGCAAATTCCTCTAGCAATTTAAAGCTTAAATTATTGACCGCACTGAGGATCAGTTTTGAGCGATCATAGGTGTTGAGAATCTCAACCACTTTGGGTAAACCTGCTTTGAGTTGTTCTAGTTTTTGCTTGGTTTTTTCGATCACCTCTAAGGCATTTTCACCATAGCGCATGACAACGATGCCACCAACGACTTCACCTTCGCCATCAAGTTCAGCAATCCCTCGGCGCATTTGCGGGCCAATACGCACTTGAGCTAAGTCACGTAATAAAATGGGAGCGCCAGTCTTTTTGTCTAAGGCAATCGGGATGGTTTCAATGTCTTCTACGCCTGATAAATAGCCTTTAACGGTAATCATGTATTCGGCTTCACCCAGTTCCATGACGGAACCACCTGCTTCTTGATTGGAGCGTTGGATGGCATTTTTTAATTGGCTAAGAGAAATATTAAAGGCGCGTAAATGTTCAGGATCAGCAACGACTTGGTATTGTTTGACCATGCCACCAATCGTAGCAACTTCGGAAACGCCAGGGACGGTTTGCAATTCGAACTTTAAAAACCAATCTTGCAAGGAGCGTAATTGTGATAAATCATAAGTATTGGTGCGATCAATCAAGGCATATTGATACACCCAACCTACGCCTGTTGCATCAGGCCCTAAACGGGGTTCAACGTTTTTTGGCAATTGGCTGGATACTTGACTAAGGTATTCTAATACCCGCGCTCGTGCCCAATACATATCGGTTTTATCTTCAAAGATGACATAAACATACGAGTCACCAAAAAAAGAAAAGCCACGCACGGCTGTTGCTTTAGGTACGGAGAGCATGGTGGTGGTAATGGGGTAGGTGACTTGATCTTCCACCACTTGTGGTGCTTGTCCAGGATAGGTCGTTTTTATAATTACCTGTACATCAGACAGATCAGGAATAGCATCCAAGGGGGTTTGCTTCAGTGAAACCAATCCCCATGCAAGTAGCAGCAACGCTAATAAAATGACGAGGAAACGATTATCAATTGAGGCTTTAATAAGTTTAGCTAACATGATTTAGTGTCCTATTCTGATAAGCGTCTAAAACTGGCTTGTAAATTACTTTCAGAATCCAACATAAATTGACCTGAAACTACCACCTTATCGTCAGCCTTCAAGCCTTGAAGAATTTCGACCTGTCCTCGCGATTTTATGCCAATTTTAATCGGAATAGGTTGATAGCTATGTTCGCCTATGACTTTGATAATACGTGGACCTGTTTCATCATAAATAATCGCTTCTGAGGGAACCGTGAGCGCCTTTTTGGGTGAAGAATAGAGCATGACATCTGCAAACATATTCGGCTTTAACCGTTGTTTACTATTGGTGAGTTTAAGCCGTACTTTGAGTGTGCGGGTTTTTTCATTAAGCTCAGGATAGATATAATCAACGACGCTTTTCCATGTTTTTCCAGGGATACCTGATACGGTGATCTCTGCTTTATTGCCGACACTAAACCAGTCGTGTTGATGTTCAAACACATCGACTAATACCCAAATGGTAGATAGATCGGCAATGACATACATTTCGGTTGAAGGGGTGACATACATACCCTCACGAATCGCCATGCTGACGATAACGCCTTCTTGTGAAGTGATTATTGGCACATGGTTTTTTGCTTTACCCGTGCGTTGAATTTGTTCAATAACAGTGTTAGGAACATCTAATAAGCGTAAACGCTGTTTTATCGCAGTGACTAATGAACCTGCGCTTTTTTGTGCTAATAATTTGCCTGATTTTTTAGCAATAAGAAGATCTTTTTGTGCGGCTACAATATCAGGCGAATATAAATCAAGGAGTACATCGCCTTTTTTAACATGATCACCAATGGCTTTGACATAGGCTTTTTCTACCCAACCATTGGCACGAGGGTGAACATGTAGCAAACTATCTTCGTTGTATACGACCGAGCCGACGGTGCGAATGGTACGGTTGAACAAATGTTGTTTAACGGTTGCTGTGCGTATGCCCATGTTTTGAGCAGTGTTTGCTCTAATGCTAATGACGGGTAGGCCTTCTTCATTATTATTCATACTATTGCCTTCGTCATACACAGGAACTAGATCCATACCCATGGGGGATTTTCCTGGTTTATCACGACGGTAGTTAGCATCCATTGGTGCCACCCAATACAACAGCTTTTTTTCACTATTTTGTTTTGTGGGGGGCTGCTTAGGCTCTTTTTTCACTAGATCCATGCCACAGATGGGACAGCTTCCTTCATGATCTTTCACTATATGTGGATGCATGGGACAAACATAGGTAGCACTAGCCTGTTGATAGGTGTAATGATTAATTTTTTTTTTATTTAATTATTTAATTACTA
>CAYNGN010000099.1:0-7700 GCA_964396615.1 uncultured Thiothrix sp.
TATAATTCATTTTAAATAAATGTTACCCCTTAAAATACATAATCTATTTTTATAACCGATAATAAACATTATTCCACTGAATTGATCGTGTCAGTTTATACGCTGTTTGTTGTGCGACAGAGACCGTTTCACCAAGACCAACGGCACATAATACCCTGCCGCCATGGGTGGCAATATGGTCATCTATTGTTTGTGTACCTGCATGGAACACTTTCGTATCACTTGTTTCAGTATTTGCTAAGCCAGAGATAACATCACCTGTTTGATACTGTTCAGGATAGCCACCTGCTGCAAGTACAACGCCTAAGGCTGCACGCTGATCCCATTCAACACTTACTTGATCTAAGGTCTTATTGAGAGCGGCTTCAATAAGTTCAACAAGATCAGACTGTAGACGCATCATAATAGGTTGTGTTTCAGGATCACCAAAGCGTACATTGTATTCCAGTATTTTACTGTTACCTTGTTCGTCAATCATAAGTCCAGCATAGAGAAAACCAGTAAAAGAATTCCCCTCTGTTGCCATACCTTTGACCGTTGGTTTGATGATTTCTTCTATTGCACGTTGTTGTACTTCCTGAGTTAATACAGGAGCAGGGGAGTAAGCGCCCATTCCGCCTGTATTAGGGCCTTTATCGCCATTATCACGGGCTTTATGATCTTGTGAACTGGCCATGGGTAAGATATTTTCGCCATCTACCATTACAATAAGGCTGGCTTCTTCGCCTGTCAAAAATTCTTCAATAACAACACGATGTCCTGCTTTACCAAAGCTATTTGCTGATAACATATCGTTGATAGCAGTAATGGCTTCTGCTTCTGTTTGGGCAATGATGACCCCTTTACCTGCCGCTAAGCCATCCGCTTTGATAACAAGGGGTGTGTGTGGTTGCTTATGGTGTTTAACGTAGGCAATTGCTTCATCAATATTCGTGAAATTACCATAAGCCGCCGTAGGAATCTGATGGCGAGCGAGAAAGTCTTTAGTAAATGCTTTAGAGCCTTCGAGTTGTGCTGCGCCTTTTGTTGGACCAAAACAGGCTAGATTAGCAGTAGCGAAGATGTCAACAATACCTGCAACTAAAGGAACTTCAGGTCCTACAACGGTGAGATCAATGGCATTGTCTTGAGCAAATTGTAGTAGCTGTGGGATATTATCAGCTGCAATATCAACATTGGAAATTGCAGCTTCTTCTGCTGTTCCTGCATTACCAGGTGCAACGTAAATGTGTGATGCTTTGGGGGATTGGGCTAGTTTCCATGCAAGTGCATGTTCACGTCCACCACTGCCTATGACTAAGATTTTCATTATGCTCTTTACCTTAATTTATTTTTGGTACTGAATTTTTGACGCACAGACTAGCACAAGTGATGTTGTTTATTGCTATTTATAAAACGATATACCAAAGAGCTTTAAAATAGCTACGTTAATACTGAAAGCTGTTGCCGAAGACAGATGGGGGGAGCAACGTGACAGAGTGGTTATTTTAGGTATATTTATTATGAAGCTGATGACATTTATTGCTCTATTTCTTATTCTTCCTTTTTGCTTGGTCGGCTGTATGGATGATGCTAATGAAGGTGCATTAACGGGTGCTGTATCATCTATGGCTAACAGAGTTGTTGCCAAGGACTATCAAGTGCTTGCAGCGAGTCGTGAGGAAAGGCAGTGTCGTTACCAACCTGCCCGAGATGCGGGCGCTTTGTTTTTACTTGAAAAAGGTCAAAAAATAAGTTTATTGTCAGTAACTGAACAAGGTAGGCGTGTTAAGGGTGATTTGTGGTTGCATGTGTCAGCTGAACAAGAAGGATTGGGAGGATGTTTTGTCTTAGCTGGTGTACTTGCACCGATTGCTAGTCGTCCTGTTATTGAATGACCATTGTATAACCTTGCATAATGATTGTTCAATCATAAAAAATATTCAATGGTTGTGTTTAAGAAATCCCAGCCACGAGGGGTTGTATTTATATGATGTTCTGTTTCGATGAGTAGTCCTTGTTGTTTGGCTTTTTCTAGCATTTTTTTATAGCTTGCTATATTTAGGTAGCTGCGTTCTTCAAATAATGTTTTATTAAACCCTTGTTTGAGGCGTAATGCATTGAGCATAAATTCAAAAACACAATCCTGTGCTGTCAGTGTATGGCTTTTTGCGCGCGGTGTGCCGTTATTGCAGGCTGCTAGGTAATCATTGGGGTGCTTATACTTGTGGTAGCGAGTAATTTTCCCATTATTACTAATCTTTCCATGTGCGCCTGCGCCAATACCCATATAATCACCAAATTCCCAATAGTTTCTATTATGTAAGCATTCCTTGCCAGTTTGGGCGAAGGCTGAAACTTCATATTGATGGTAACCATGCTGTTTTAGTAATGCGATACCCGCTTCTTGTATACCTGCAAGTTGGTCGTTATTAGGCAGTTTGCCAGGACGGTGATGATGGAAGAAGGTATTCGGTTCAATAGTGAGTTGATACCACGATAGATGGCTAGGGTTACAATCTATAGCCTGTTGTAAGTCGTCTAATGCTTCATCTATGCTTTGTTCAGGGAGACCAAACATAAGATCTAGATTAATATTTTCAAAACCTGCTTTATTAGCAATATTACTTGCTTGCAAGGCTTCATTCTCGTCATGGATACGTTCTAAAATGCGTAAATGTTTTGGGTTAAAACTTTGAATGCCAATAGATAGCCGATTGATACCTGCTGCATAATAGGCATTAAAACGGTGTTGTTCAAAAGTGCCTGGGTTAGCTTCTAAGGTTATTTCCATGTTGGGACGCAGGGGGAGGCGTTCACGTAGACCCGTAATAAGTTGTTTCATACCTTGCCCTGATAGCAGGCTGGGTGTTCCTCCACCAATAAAGATGGTATGGAGTCTGCGCCCCCAAATATGTGGCAATTCTTGCTCTAGGTCGTGTAGTAGAGCAGTAATATAGGCTGTTTCAGGGATAGTGTCTGTTGCATTTGTATTTTTTATTTCATGTGAGTTGAAGTCACAATAGGGGCATTTGTGGATACACCAAGGAATATGAATATACAAGCTTAAAGGAATAGGGGTCATGGTTACGTTGAATTAATCTTTTTCTTTTGTACTACTGATATTACTAAGGGTAACAAAGTCAGCAACACTGAGGTTTTCTGGACGGAAATTTGGATTTATATTTGCTTGTTCAATATCGCTTATATCGACATGACCTTTTAGTGCATTGCGAAGTGATTTGCGGCGTTTTTGAAAGGCTTGGTTGACCATGCTCGAAAAAGTACTGAAGTTACTAGCAATATAAGGTTTTGTTTGCCAAGGTGTTAAGCGTACAACGGCTGAATTTACCTTTGGTGGTGGTTTAAAGGCTTCGGGGCCAACATGAAATAGGGATTCAGTTTCACAGACATACTGCACCATAATAGAAAGTCGCCCATAGAGTTTGCTGCTAGGGGAGGCGGTGATGCGATCAACCACTTCTTTTTGCAACATAAAGTGCATGTCTTGGATGAGTTCAGGTGTCTTTAGAAGATGGAAGATTAAGGGTGTTGAAATATTGTAAGGTAAATTACCAACAATACGTAAGGGTTGTGTGGAGCTTTGTAGGCTGCTTAGGTCTACTTTAAGCGCATCCATTGCATGTACGGTGATGCGTGGGTCATTTTTGTCGTTAAAGAATTTGATAATGTCACGATCAATTTCAACGACATCGAGGGTTTTACTTTTTTCTAATAAAGGAAACGTTAGTGCACCAAGTCCTGGACCAATCTCTAACAATTGTTCATTAGCTTTAGGGGCAATACTTAATACAATATGATGGATAATAGCGGAATCATGCAGAAAGTGTTGTCCGAAACGCTTTTTAGTTTGGTAATGCTGCATAGGTTTTTTAGTCAGTATTTACAGGTGGGATAGATCGAATCATTAGTTCTACACGCCGATTGTCATTTCGACCTTGTTCAGTTTGATTGCTGCTAATAGGTTGGCTTTCGCCATAGCCAACAGTGGTTATATGCTCTTTATTAAGACCTTTACGGATAAAGTAGTTTTTAACCATCGTGGCACGCTTGTGTGATAGAGCAAGGTTTAACGCTTTCTTACCTTTATCATCAGTATGTCCTGTTATCTCTATATTGATGTTAGGATGATGTTTTAGTGTTATGATCATTGTTTCAAGCTGTTGTAATGAATCTGGAAGTAAAGTATCCGAAGTGGTTGCGAAATTTACCCCTTTTAACAGGAGTGGCTCATCTTTTTTACAGCCAATAAGGTTAACCGTCGTATTTTTAGCCGTGTTATTACAAAGATCTCTACTATCCGTAATACCATCATGGTCTGAGTCTATTTCACAGCCTTTACTGTTCGTTGTTGCACCCGTTAATGTCTCTATGCATTGATCATTAAGATCACCAATGCCATCTTTATCGAAATCTACCATACAGCCTGTTTCATCAATAGGAATGTTTTTAAGGCTGTTAGGGCATTGGTCTTTGTCATCATTGATGCCATCGCCATCCGTATCTGGAATGCAATTGTTTGCACCAATGTGTCTGGGGTCGGGATTGCCTAAGCATTGTATGTTGATGTCAGGGATGCCATCTTGATTGTTGTCAATGTTGCAACCTTTAAAGTCAACAGTGGTATTAGAAGGGGTATTTGGGCATTTATCCGACATGTTGACCACACCATCACTGTCATTGTCGCTTGTTTCTGTTAGGAACTTAGACATGAGCTTCCGATGGTCGTTTTGTAGTTTAAGCAATTTAGTTGAGTCTTTGCTTTGTTTGCAGCATGTTTGATAAATTACCCCCTCTTTTGGTAAGTTGCCATTTTCACACAGTGGGATGATTTGTTGACAACTAATCGTGCGACCTGTCGCTGGTGCAGGCGTAACAACATCTGCTAGTGATTGGGAATGAAGAAGACAGAGGAAAGATCCCACTGTTAAGGTTGTAAGCTTGATTTTTGTTTTTTTCTTCATTTCCTTCATTACGTTGTTGTCTTTAATATTGTTAAAAACAAATGGCTATCAGCCAAGATTCATGTCTCTTCTGGCGGCAGAAATGGTAATAGTAAAGCCAGCAATGACATCAAGGAACGACATCATTGTCAGAATAATAAAGTAGGAGTTACCCGCCCATGGGAAAATAAGCCAGCACACCAAAAATCCAACAAGCACAAAAGTTGATAAAATATGGTCAGCAATTGATGTTGTTGAGGTTCTTGTTGACTTAAAGAGTTCAACAAAAAGGGCAATGATACCAAACATTAAGAATAAGTCACCATAAGTAGGTTTCCATACAGCACCAGAAGGAAGTTGGATGTTAAGCACAATAAGGTTTAAGTTTTGTGGAAAAAAATCCACAGCATAAAGCCCCCAGTATGAGAGTAAAAATAGGGCAAAAAGCGGGATAAATTGTAATGCGGACATCATATTATCATCCTTTTTTAGATGAGTAGTGGTAGTGTGAAGTGTTTAGGAGGTTGCCAGAGAATAATACATGAAGCGACTATGTTAGTGTATGGCTTTATTTGTAGTGTTACAAATTACTAGCATTTTCTCATCAAGTGTTTGGTCAGTATCATGATGGTTTCACTAAATCATTGCAATTTGCTTTAAATTTACATTGTTCACGATAAAGTGATGTTGCATAACAACAAAATAATCAAGTATTTATATCTCTTTCCTAACGATGATTCTTAAGGATAGTTTAAATTGTGTATGATTACTAGTTTTAAAGGGAAAAAATGTTACATTTATTGTCTATTTTTGGCTCGACTCTGTTGTTTTTTTGATTAAGGTGTAAGCGTTAAACGTGGTGGTATTTGCCCTATTTTTGTCATGTAGGGTGGCAAAACACCTATGCTCTCTTCATAAAAATAAAGAGAGAGGGGAGCGGGTTTAAATTTATTGGTTATACGTTAAACTGGTTGTTTTTTAATCAGCCATCAATCATATCTTTTTTTTATAAGGAGGAAAAAAACTGAAGAGTGGTATCAGCAGTATTTTTTTGCTGATAGTTGGATGTTCATTATTAGAAAAATCGTGAACATAATAGGCTTTCTATATTTGGTTTTTGTATACGGCAATAAGAGATATATAAAAATTAATCAAAACATCATTTAGTGCTATTAAAATAATATAAATGTGAGCCCCCAATTATGAGTCACCACACTATTACCAGTCGATCATGGCTATACTTTCTTCTTATTGGCTGTTTAGTAACTAGTTTAATGGTTGCTGTTTCAACACAGGCATTAGTAATTGATCCTGTTGATAGTCCAGAAAAAGTAAACATAACACCAGAAGAGACGCTCAAAGGAAAAGGGGAGGACGAATTTCGTCAAGTTGATACTGCAAATTTCGAATATGTTGGTGGAAAAACACGTGTTGGTGTTGGTGTTGATACTGAGTTTGATGGCACAGTTGACCTTAGTCATATTATTAGCGAGTCAAAAGATGCCGCTACATCGGGGGATGGTTGGATTGGGTTTGACATTGGTGGTAGTAATAAAGGCGTTGATGAAGGAGGGGTTAAGCTTAATCATCATTGGGTTGGTCGTGATGAGCAAGGACGTGCATTACGGGTTAATAAAGTTTTTGGGGCTTATGATCGTAGTACAAATAAACATGATAAATTGACGATAGGTTATGGGCAAGAAGTTGATATTGGTTTTTGGGAGGCTTATGTTGGTAGAGGGCTTTCTAGTAAACGCAGTGTGGGTCTCAATCAGGCGGGTCAGGAACTTTTTGAAAAAAGCTATAAGCACAATGTAGGGGGGCATATTGGTAAATTTTTACCTGCTTCTTCTATTCGTGTTCGTGGTGGGCTAGATTATGCATGGGATAATGAGCGTGGTATTGGTGAGAGTAAACCGACACAGGTCGCGTTATCTGCAGGTGCAGAAAAGTTTTTCCAAGGAACTCCTCATAGTGTGTCGCTTGATGTGGAGGCAAGACGAAAGAAAGGTGGCAATGATAAGAGTAATACCGATACGCGGGCTAACTTAAGTTATCGGTATGATTTTGGTGCTGAAGACACTATTTACCAAGGTGGACAAAAGTTTCGACGAGTACGTGTAGAATTGCCAGCACAAGATGTTAGTGTATTGCAACCTCAAGTTGTAGCAGCAACTAAAAAAATGCCTTATAAGAAAGCAGTAGCCGTTAATAGTTGTGACTTTGTGAAATCAACGGTTGAACTAGGGAGTGATACTTTCTTTAAATATGACAGTGCAAAACTTCGTTCTTCGGCAAAGAAGCGTTTGAAGAGCATAGTGGCAAAAATTCGCCATTCTGGTTATGTGGGCAATATTCGGATTACAGGCAATACTTGTGATATTGGTACTGATGCACATAATCAAAAGTTATCCACACGTCGTGCCAATGCAGTAAAACGTTATATGGCATCAAAAGGCTTTGAGGGTACCGAGTTAATTGCAAGAGGTCTGGGCGAAACAAAACCTAAACATCCAAACCAAAAAGCGACACGGCATAAAAACAGACGGGTTGATATTGAATATGTGACCCAAAATGGTCAATGTAAAACAAGTTCTAAAACGGTTTATAAAACAGAATATAAAGCAGACCCAGTCGTGGCAGCAGCTAGACCACAAACAAGCGTTACAAAACCAGGAGTAACGTGGAGAACAGAGCTTATACCTTCTGAGCCAACATGGGTGAAGCGTGCTTTACATCATAATATTCGTCATAACC
>CAYNGN010000100.1:0-5553 GCA_964396615.1 uncultured Thiothrix sp.
TATAGACTAATTTAGGCACATCTTCATAGGTTGTTAATGCGCCATTTAGTACGCTCTCTAGTTCTTCGTGTAATTTTTTCTCAACCTCAGGACTTTGTGACACAAGATACCAAAACCATGCCAGTGTATTCGCGGTTGTTTCATGACCTGCCATAAACAAAACGATCATTTCATTACGAATTTGCTCTTTATTAATATTCTCGCCCGCTTTATTCGCGGCAAGTAACTCCGTCGCAATTGTATCTTGTTTTGGATCAAGTGCGGCTTTTTCAATAATGCTGTCAACAATGTCATGTATGCGTTTTGCTGAACCGTTGATTCGTCTACGTTTAGAACCAATCATGGGAAACCAGTCAGGCAGACCTAGAAAATTGGGGATGGCCATTTGACTCACACTTGCTTGGTAGTCAGAAAATGCATCAACTACCTCACTGGCATATTCTGTGCCCATTTTTTCACCAAATAAAGCACGGGAAATAATTTCGGCGGTTAGTTTTGCCATTTCAGGCAGTACTAACATACTTTTCCCCGTCGTTTTTTTCGCCCAGTTTTCGACCATTTCCTCTGTGGTATCAATCATGGTTGTACTATAGCGTTTGATATGGGCTGCATTAAACAGATGTGTTTGCATTTTGCGTCGTCGCGCCCATGTTTCGCCATCACTAATAAACAAACCATCGCCTAATAAGGGTTCTAAAGCACGACGCATTTGTGGGCTTTTGCGCTCATAGTTTTGATGGCGTGTGACGAAAATTTCTTTGACTAAATCGGGAGAGTTCGCGATAAAAACATGCTGTTTAAGAATTTTTTGCGACATTAGTTCAAGTTCAAACGAGTCTTCTGTCCAAATGGAGAGTAAATCACGTCGTGCAAGCAGCAGTGATTTTAAAGGACTAATATTCTGTTTGTGTCGCTTGGGGTAGGGGGGAACAAAATGCGTCATAATCAGCCGATAATTATTAAGTTATGCTATCTTACCCAATTATTAGCCCCCCGTCATTGACATAAATCGGATCACTGAATCAGGTTTTTCCTTGAATTCATGCCGCTCAGGTTTAAGGTTAATTGCTTTGGCTAGCACATCTTCAAGTTCACTATGGGTAATGCCATCACGTAATAAAGGGCGCAGTTCTATCTTATGCTCATCGCCTAAACACAAATATAAAACGCCATCAACGGATAGTCGTACGCGATTACAGGTTTCACAAAAATGTTGTGAAATAGGCGTAATAAAGCCAATATGAACCTTTTTTTCAGTGATACGATAATAACGAGCAGGGCCACCACCATTCGGTAAAATATCAGGAATAAGGGTAAAGTGTGTCGATAAATCACTAATAATCGTTTGTAAATCAAGGTAGTTATTACTGGCCTCTCGCCCTGTATCACCTACAGGCATGGTTTCAATAAAGCGCAAGGTAAACCCCATCTCGGCACAATAATCAATAAGATCAATAAACTCATCATCATTCACGCCTTTCATGGCGACTGTATTAATCTTAATCGGTGCTAAGCCTGCTTCCTTTGCTGCTTGTAAGCCTGCAAGTACGGCAGATAAGTTGCCATTGCCTGTAATCCGTTTAAAACGTTCAGGTTGTAAACTATCTAGACTGACATTAATGCGCGAAACGCCTGCTTGTTTGATCGCTTCAGCATGTTGAGTGAGTAAAGCAGCATTCGTACTGAGCGAAAGATCATCTAATCCTTCCAAAGCGGTTAAGCGGGTGATTAAATCAGGCAGGTTTTTGCGTACTAATGGCTCACCACCTGTGAGGCGAACACGACTCACACCTAACTGTGTAAAGGCACGTATCACACGTTCAATTTCATCAAAGGTCAGCCAGTTTTCAGGGTTTTCAAAGCCTTTAAACCCTTTCGGTAAACAATAAAAGCAGCGCATATTACACTTATCAGTGACGGAAAGGCGCACGTATTTAATTGAGCGACCAAAACGGTCTTGTAGTTCTTTTTTGGCGGGCTGAGGTCGTTGATCAGAGGAGAATGAGCTGGGCATGGCAGAACCTATATAAGCATTTTATTATGCATTAACTATAGCAGCTATAAGACAGGGTTGCTTTGATTTATAACAAGTCATGTTTGCTGAATGGCTAACAGCCGTCCTTTGCATTTTTAATCCGTAAGTCCCTTAATTGGGCGTTAGCTTTCCAAGGTATATACAACAAGTATTCACTAACTTCTTTCTTAACGAAAAACCCATATTGATTAATACTTGACCAATATTGTGCTATTAATTAAACTAAGCGTGCTTATAAAATAATCACTTCTCTATTAATACTCTTTATTAAAGGAAATAAAAGCATGGAAAAAAAACATTTAAGCTAACTATACTGTTGAATTTACTTATTTTAACGGTAAGTCTGTTTTTTGGTTCTGCTATAGCTCAACCAGTAGATATCACAAGTTTGGAACATCAGCATGGTAGCAATACAAGTACGTGGATAAAAGTAAAAGATAAACCAGGAAATGCTCAAGATTGGGTCGGTATCTATCCTGTAGGTGCTAGTAGTGCTTGGGGCAATGTAGTCGATTGGAGTTGGGCTAATGAAACCTCCGAAGCAAACGATCCTGGTGATTGGTATAAATTTACATTACCAGATGGTAACTATGAAGCACGGTTTTTTCTAAACAATACTTACACTATAGAGGATTCAACTCCTTTTATCGTAGGAGATGTTGTAAGTGTTAATACTTTAAAATTAGTCTATGGAGTCAATGAAGATATCGGTGTGAATGTTGCAAATATTTCAGGAAACCAAGACTGGGTAGGGATATATCCAAAAGGTACAAGTAATTCATGGGGAAATGTGAAAACATGGGTATGGGCAACCCAAAATGGTAATCTAAATATAACGGGTGTAAAAGCTGGTGAGTATGAAGCTAGATTATTTTTTAAAAATTCATTTAATGTAGAGAGTAAAGTAGTCTTTAATGTGAGTGATGAGATTCAGGCTACATTAAGTATCTCTAAAGAAAACTTTCATGAAAATGAAATAGTTAATGTGACCGTCTCTAATCTATCTGGAGACCAAGATTGGGTAGGTGTGTATCCTAAGAATTCAGACAATAGTTGGGGCAATGTCGTCGCATGGAATTGGGTGACAGGTGATGGTTCATTTGAATTAAGTAGAATAAAAAAAGATATGCCAGCTGGCGAATATGAAGCAAGATTGTTTTTTCGTAACTCGTATAATATGGAAAGTAAATCTGGATTTAGTGTAATTGGTGACTATGGAGAAATGGGAAATTTAGCTACAGCTATTACTGAATACAATGATGGTGGCGCTGAACCACTTATCATCTACCATCCAGTAAACTGGAATGTGCAGAAAACGCCTGTGGTTTATTTTAGTCCTGGATTTAGTAATAAGATTGAGCATGAAAAATATGGTACATTTTTTAGGTTTATTGCAAGTCATGGGTATAGTGTAATATTTGTACCCCAATATCGTATATCAAGTCATGATTTTGGTAGGTTTGTAGACGCAGTTGAAGCACATGCTGAAAATTTTGATAGTACTCGTATGGGTACTATAGGGCACTCTACGGGTGGAGGTATGGTGTTTAACATATTAGAATTAATGATTAAAAAAGGTTATGGTTCAGAAGGAAGATTTTTATTTACTATGGACGCATGGAGTCCATATCATATGAAACACGAAGAAATGCAGCTATTGAAAGATACCAATATTGTTATAATGCAATTTGGTAAAACAGGGAATGTTACTGATGCTAGAATACCTTTAGTGATTTATAGTGATTTAATAGGGACAGGAATAGATAAAAATTATATTGTACTTACTGATGTGCCAGGTGCTGAGGACACTGAAGTAGGACGTAATGAACAACATGGATTTCCATATAATCTTAAAAAAATCAATAATGCTTGGGTAGAAATACCTGATTATATGGAAACAAGAAAATCTTTATTGAAACCACTTGAAGCACTCATGGCATATACATTTAAAGAACCATTAGATACCCATAGAAAAATAGCTTTGGAGGGAGAAGGTAAAGTAAATCCATATGAAACTGGATATCAAAAAGTTCTTAATGAATATTTAAGGAGTGATAGTAAGTATGGTTGTGAAATAGCATATAATAATCATATAAATTATTGCGGAATTCCGAGAATACCAGAAAATTAGAATAAGCTAGGACTTTCAGTTCGTTATACCAACTACTATGTTTAGTACATAGTGGTTGAGTTTGTGATATTTAAGATACAAGACTCGTTTGATATTTTAACTAATAAAATTAGTAATATACAAATAAAATCCACTATTTCGTAACGCTTGATTGAAGATATTTGGCTATGGCTTCTGCTATTTTCAATGTTGGTTTTTTAACCGTGAGTTTATGAATATACTTTTAGTCGAAAAAAACAAAATGACACGCCCTTTATATCTATTTTTCAATGGAATATCAGAAGGTCTTTGTATTAAAATATACAATAAGTTTCAGTCTTATGTGCAGTATGGAGAGATTTATCATGGCAAACATCTTAAAACCTTAAATTCAAAAATTTGGAAATATAAAGGGACTATTTATAAGCTTAGAATTGATAATGGTAATGAATCAGCAAGGGTGCTTTTTTCTAAATCAAAAGAGGGTAATTTAAACATTATTCACGCATTTTTGAAATCCACAAGAAAAACACCCGCCAAAGAAGCACAACAAGCAATTGCAATTTATCAAATGCTAGAATGCCTTGAAACGGTGATATGGGATAAACAATCCGTATTGCTAAATGAAAACCCGTAAAGTAAAACCCCATTATTCCAGCCAAGCGTGTAAGCCGCTATATTCCAATGATTGCATCAGGTACTATACGGCGCAAATCACTTTGCAGATGGATCAAACATGAGTACAGCACAATCAAACCGCATTGGCTTTGTCAGCCTTGGATGCCCCAAAGCCCTCGTTGACTCTGAACGTATTTTAACCCAACTACGTTCCGAAGGTTATAATCTTGTCAATGATTACCAAAGTGCCGATATGGTAGTGATTAATACCTGTGGCTTTATTGATAGTGCTGTACAGGAATCGCTGGATACCATTGGCGAAGCTTTGCATGAAAACGGTAAAGTGATTGTCACAGGATGTTTAGGTGCTGATTCAGAAAAAGTTTTACAAGCCTATCCCGAAGTACTCGCTGTTTCAGGGCCACATGCATACGAAGAAGTCATGCAAGCGGTTCATAATCACCTGCCCGCACCCCATGATCCGTTTACGAGTCTTGTGCCACCACAAGGCATTAAATTAACCCCACGACATTATGCTTATTTAAAAATATCAGAAGGGTGTAATCACAGTTGTTCTTTTTGTATTATCCCTTCAATGCGTGGAAAATTAGACAGCTACCCGATTGGTGATGTCTTACAAGATGCCGAGAATTTGGTTAAGGCAGGTGTCAAAGAACTGCTGGTCGTTTCGCAAGATACCAGTGCTTATGGGCTTGATACCAAATATCTAACAGGATTTTGGAACGGTAAGCCTATTAAAACCCATATCCAACAACTCGCTGAAGCCTTA
>CAYNGN010000100.1:5566-7663 GCA_964396615.1 uncultured Thiothrix sp.
TAGGTGAATTAGGCATCTGGGTACGTCTGCATTATGTTTATCCTTACCCGCATGTTGATAAGTTAATTCCTTTAATGGCGGAAGGGAAAATATTGCCTTATTTAGATATTCCGTTTCAACATGCCAGTCCGCGTATTCTAAAAAAGATGCGCCGTCCTGCTCATGCTGAAAAAGTGTTACAACGTATTCACCAATGGCGTGAAGTATGTCCTGATATTGCTATTCGTAGTACCTTTATTGCAGGCTTCCCTGGAGAAACTGAAGAAGATTTTTCTATGCTGCTTGATTTCTTAGAGGAAGCACAACTTGATCGAGTGGGGTGTTTTACCTATTCAAATGTTGCAGGGGCGAGTGCTAATGCGTTACCCAATCCCGTTGAAGAAGCGATTAAAGAAGAACGTTTGGAGCGCTTTATGAATCTGCAAGCCGATATTAGCGCGCGAAAACTTGCCGCAAAAATAGGGCAGCGCATGGTGGTGTTAACGGATGAGGTTGAAGGAGGGCATACACTTGCGCGTAGTTATGCCGATGCGCCTGAAATTGATGGTTTTGTTTATATTGATGATATTGCACTTGAAGCAGGGCAGTTTGTTGAAGTGGATATTGTTCGCAGTAGTGAGCATGATTTATGGGGAGTATTAGTAAACACTTAAGTTTCTGATAAGTAATGAAAAGCTATACTATAAGCTATTTTTATAAATAAGCTATATAGCAAGGGGTTAAATCAATGTTAAAAAGGCTAAAACAAACGTTTAAGAAACAACGTACAAAACATCAAATAACAAAACATATTCGTTATGATGCCTTTGGCAATGCAATTCCGAATTCATCAAAACAGAGTGCTAAAAAAGATGAGGCTAGTGACACTAATCAGACACAAGGACTTGTTATTCCTAATAATACGACTTTAGTTGAAAATGAGCCAAAAGAATACCCATTAGCCAAAGCACTCAGCCAGCAAATGCATCATGCATTGGATAAAATGAACCATCAGCTTAGCGAGCGTGAAATTCGCATGGAGGCACGGTTTGAGACGCTTGCAGCAACAGCCGTTCCCGCCAAAAATAAAAAACACATCGGCTTATACATTGTTGGTGGCATCCTTGCAGGTATTGTCATGGTGTATTTGCTCTATATTATGCAAAACATGCAAACCTCAATGCAATCAATGTCAGGTGATATTGGTGGTATGACAGATGATATTACCCAAATGTCAAAAAACACCGAAAGCATGTCGAACAATATGGAAGACATGAATAAAGGTGTGTCTGATATGAATGAAAATATTGGTGGTATTTCTGATTCGATTGAACCAATGGGCGAGACAGCTAAAACCGTTTCACCTTTTGCTGAAATGTTTAATCGGTTTTCGCCGTTTTAACATCAAATTTAACCGTAAAACACTTCTGTTAATAAATAAAAGTGATTACTATTCGCACATCGCAAAGGGGTTTGCGATAAGAAGTAAAAGTGTAGTTTTATCAAATGGAACTAAGTTAAAAGGCAATAACGTAGTTCCATTTTTTTTCCTAAAATTTTATCCCATTGTTTTTGATCACATTTTATTACATTGTGCTTTCATTAAAGTAATATAATCATCCAAACTTTGTCCTGTTTGTTCAGCGAACTGTTTATCTAGCTTTTGTAAGTGCTGAATACGATCTAACCGAAAGGTACGAAACGCATCGCGTAGCTCACACCATGCAGTGAGTGTCCATAAATTACCCCAAAAAAACAATCCCAACGGTTTGACTTCCCGCTGACTCAGTTTGCCATCAGCACGTTGGTAATCCAGTAAGAGATAATGAGAGTGAGTAATGGCGTTACGACAGCTATCTAAGGTGGTTTCAATATCTTCACGATGACCAAAGCGCAGGGCAAACAACTTGCTATCATCAATATGTGTGCGTAGTTCGGTGGGAATAGCACCTTGTATTTTATCCAAGACTGATTGTGCACTGCTACCAAGAGCCGAACCGCCCCAGACTTTAACCATACGTGCGCCAATGACTAAGGCTTCTAGTTCTTCGGCATTAAACATCAGTGGCGGAATATCCAATGAGTAGCGTAAGTGATAACCCACACCGGCTTCGCCTT
>CAYNGN010000101.1:0-7635 GCA_964396615.1 uncultured Thiothrix sp.
ATTATGATGGGCGGCGAATTCCTGATGTAGAAAATCAAGCTGATTTAACTTTAGGCGCAAATTGCCAGCTTTATGCCTATGAGTTATTACGGCATTTTGGCAAGCATCCACCCTCATTACGCTCAAGCGAGTTGTGGAGTGATCGCCACTATACAAAGGAAACTAAAGTTTATAAAATTCTTGACTTAATGCTCTATAACAAAATACCTCAAGCGTACGGAGCGCATGTGGGGGTATACGTTGGTGATGGTATGGTTTTGCACTTGTCCTATGCGATTGGGTGTCCTGTTATCCAAAAGCATACTGAGTTATTGGTCCAAACGAAGTATGCTTGTTTTATTGGTGCAAAAAGAGTGCTTACTTAAGCGAAATTGTCATCTAGAACTCGCTTAAAGTCTGCACCGTTACTATAGTTATATTAGGTTTTTGAACAATAGGATTTAATTGAATATGCCGCCATTAACATCAATACATTATGAAATGATAAAAAACAATCCTTTGTTCACAGATATTGATCAAATAAATTTATTAGAAGCATTACAGAAACTGGTATCACTTTAAGGGTGTTTTTTTGCTAAATAACGGATGTATATCTGATGTATATTAATGAGGCTAGAAAAAAAACTGTATTCTGGATGGTAGATTTCGACTAACGTTAATTAATAATAAATGATTTATCATTTATCATTTATAAGTAGAGGGATATTTATATGGATATTTTTAAAAATATATTGGTTTCAATTGATTTTAAAGCCAAAACAGAGCAAGCAAAAATTGATCGTGTTTTAGAGTTAATGTGGAAAGATGAATCAATTTCATTAACGTTTATTTATATTGCCCCTGAGGTCAAACCAGATCCAGAAACGTCTATTGTTTCCTCCAAAAACCAGCAAGAATCGCTAGTTAAACATGCACAAGAGCGACTTGATATTTTGGTAGCTTCTTTTAAAGACAAGCTTCCGCTTGATAATAAAATTACCTGTTTAGTGAAGATAGGCAAACCCAGTATGGCGATTATTCAGCAGGTTTTGCAGGGAAAGCACGATTTACTATTAGTGAGTACTCAACCAAAAACCTTTACCGATACTTTATTAGGTAATACGACAATGGAGATCATGCGTCGTTGTCCCTGTCCAATATGGGCGGTAAAACCTGATCCAGCAGAACGAAAAAAGATCATGCTTGGGATACACTTTGATGAAAAAGTCGAAGATCGTAATGAGGCATTAAATCAAGAGTTGTTAAGGCTGGCGATGATGTTTAAAAGCGATTCAACGCGTGAGATACATTTAGTCAATATTATGAGTAAAGCAACCCCCGAACAACATAAACAGTCTGTGTTGGATTTGGAGTGTTTTGCTAAAATGGTGATGGATTCTGAGCTGAAAGTAACAGTAAAAGTGCTTGAGGGGGATGTTACTACCATGCTTCCAGACTATGCAAAGCAGAACTCTATTGCATTACTGGTATTGGGAATGCTCTCTCGAACGGGTTTAAAAGGCTTTTTTATTGGCAATACCGCTGAGAAAATTTTAGATGATATTGATTGTTCAGTTTTGACAGTAAAACCCAAGAGTTTTGTAAGTCCAGTTAGTATTAAGTAGTTTAAATAAAACAATATTTGTTGTTCCTGTGTAGGAAGGCATAGGAACATAGTCTATCTATTTTTCGATTACTTTCTTGATCTATGTTAATCCTTATTTTGTAGAACTCTTTTATAGTGGACTCAGTAGGGCGTAACGATTTTTAAAGACTGTTTTTTGTAAATGTTAACGAGTAGCCCGTATGAAGCTTGCAGAATGCAGGAAAATCAGGGGCTTATCCCCTCGATTCAGCAAGCTACATCGAGGTTGCGTAAAGCATCAATTAATTATTTAGTTTAAATTAATCAATATGTTCATACTTATTTGAGTTTTTTGTCGTGTACAGAGTAAGATGACTTAAATTGAATGTCGAATATAATTATTTATAGGGAGATTGCAAATTAAGGTATGGTTGAGTGTTTTATCTCTATATTAATAAAAATAAGGTAGTATTATGAAAGAAAAAATTGATGTGTTTGTAGAAGAAAAAAATAGCTTGTTTGTACCTTCAACTAAAAAAGACAAAAAAATAAAAAGAAAGGAAAAAATAAAGGAGCTAAAGCAAGATATTTTAGATTTGAGAGCATCGAATGAAAAAATAATTAGCAAATATAATAAAGAAAAAAGTCTTAAGCCTTTTCAGGCAGAACTGATAAAAATGCAAAAATACTTGGAAGAAACCAAGACACGCATGATCATTCTCTTTGAAGGTCGAGATGCTTCTGGAAAAGGTGGAACAATTCGTCGCGTGACACGCTATATGAATGAAAAACACTATCGTGTTGTTGCATTAGGTAAGCCAACAGAGCATCAATTAACCCAATGGTTCTTCCAAAAATATATTGCTAAATTCCCTCGTGGTGGTGAAGTAGTCTTATTTGATCGTAGTTGGTATAACCGAGCAATGGTTGAGCCTGTATTTGACTTTTGTACCGAGCGGCAATACAAAGATTTTATGAAGGGGGTTACAGGGTTTGAGAAAGACTTAGTCAGACAGGGTACAATCTTTGTCAAGCTTTACTTTAGTGTCACTAAAGAGGAGCAAGAAAGACGCTTCCAACGGCGTAAAGGCGATCCCCTAAGACAGTGGAAACTTAGTGAAGTTGATGTACAAGCACAAGAATGTTGGGATGATTTCACCACACAAAAATACCAAATGTTACGCCACACCCATACCAATACTGCACCGTGGTTAGTAATTCGTTCAAATGACAAGTATCTTGCACGTCTGAATGCGATGAAGGTAATTCTAAACTCCGTCCCCTATGAGCGTTTAAATCCAGAATTAGATTTTGTACCTGAGCCTGAAATTGTTATTTCAGGCGCAAGAGAAGTTGAAATGATGGAAGCCGTACGGGTTAAAGAAGGGAAGTTTAGTGATTAGTGCTTAGGAATGTGCGTGAGTGATACCGTTATTTGATTAAGGTGGAATATGGAAAAGAACAAGCAATCAATAAATAATAAGAAGAATGAGCAGGACAAAAAATCAGAAAAGGCTGAAAAAATAGCAGGGGCCAATTATGAGAATAAAATAGCTTGAGGGAATTGTCACGATTGCTGATTTTTTAAATCAGGTGAAAACACCGACAAAAGAAAGCCTAAAAGAGCGTTTGGAACGTTTTCTTAAACGCTCTGATGGTATAAAAACGGACAAACCTGATATATGCAGGGCATTTGATGCAACGTGCTGTTATTGCTGTACAATCTGATCAGCATATTCTTGATTTATTTCCCGTCTTCTATGAAAAAGGTGTTCATCACTTACCCGTTGTCGATGCTGATAATCACTTATTGGGTATGGTGACACCAAAAAATTTATTGTTGGCTTTACATACTGATTTAAAAACATAATACAAACAATGCATATGTCTTTTAAATTCAACCACCGAAGCAAAATAAGGTCGTTATAAGCACTGTGAAAGGTTATAGATAAGAGCGCTATAGCCAGCACTTATCCGTGTTGGCGAATTAGTCCGTTTTTTATTTATTATCATGGAGGATAGTTATGATCCAAAGTACCACAGCAAATACCTTACGTGTTGTCGCCAAGCCCAATAACCGCGAACAGTCATCAAATGATACACCACGTTCACGCAGTGTATTAGCAACAAAGGCAATGCCACGTACCACAGGTTTAATGCCAGTAATTCAAGGCTTAACTGAGCAGTTGTCACAGGAAAAGCCACAAAATAAAGCATCAAAGCCCGCCCAAAGTCTTATTTATCAGCCAAGGAATACGATTACGGGTACTGACGATGATGACAAGCTACGAGGCAGTCGTGGTCATGATCGTATTGAAGGTTTGGCAGGCAATGATCGCTTATCAGGTCGTCAAGGTAATGATGTACTTAATGGGGGGGCAGGTAACGACCATCTTTATGGGGGTAAAGGCAATGACTTTTTAAATGGCGGTACTGGTAATGATTATTTATCAGGTGGGCGAGGCAATAATCACCTAAATGGTGGTGCTGGTGATGATACGCTTGCTAGTCGTTTAGGTAATGATGTATTGAATGGTGGGCAAGGCAATGATACTGCCAGAATTCGTGGTGATCTTGATGATTATATAATTACGCAACGCCCATCCCCGTTCCCTATTCCGCTACAGGGTAGTGTTGGTGTTGACTCTATTTTTCCGCAACCCTTGCCGTTTCCTCTTCCAATACCATTACCTGTGCCTGTTGATTCAGTAACGCTAATACATAAAAAAACAGGGCAGACCATCAATGCGACTAATATCGAAAAATTTCGCTTTAATGATGCTCGATTAAGCTTTGACGAGCTGATTAAACAGGCTGGAGGTAGCAATGAAACAAAACTGGATCTTTCTGCTAAGCAACATGCCGCCATTGCCAAACGTTTCAATCGCACGCCACCACCGAATACGGCTGATGGTCTAACAACACGTTATACGGGGATGGCGATTGATAAAGATGGTGACAATAAACTGAGTGTTGGTGATGTGGTTAAGCTACGTGATACAGGCGGTATTGCTGGCATTGATCAGAGTCGTGATCATGTCTTGACCGTTGATGACATTAAATACCTTAGTGAACCGCATCAGGGTGAAGAGCTCTCTCTGACTCGTGAGCAACAAAATCGTACACTGGATTTATTTAACTTTGGTCTTCGTGTGGGTGGAGAGCATGCAAAAATTCTTGACAGCAATGGTGATGGAAAAATCAGTAAAGGGGATGTTGCCGTGCATTTAATTACTGAGTTAGCCCCGACTCAGGAATTAGGACGTTTAACGTTAACCGAAGAACAAGCGGCCTTCATTAGTGGTGCAGCCAATATTGAAGCACAAAAAGACCTTGATACCAGTAACGCTAAATGGGCTGATAGCGGTATTACTGATTACACGTATGAGTTCCAGCGTTCCTGTTTTTGCTTGCCTGATATAACTCGTCCTGTTGATATTGAAGTAAAAAAAAGTAAGGTTGCTAATGCACGTTACAGTGATGATCAGCAGCCACTAAACGCAGGCTCTGAGTCAAATAAGCAGTCTATTACAGACTTATTTGCCTTTATCCAAACTTCGATTGACAATGGACGGCAAGTTGAAGTTGAGTATGACAAAACCAATGGTAGCCCAAAATCTATTGTGATTGATCGTGATCAAATGCCTGTTGATGGTGGGCAAACGATTACTGTGAGTAAATTGCAAACCAGTAAGCCAATTGACAGTGAGCTAAAGCTGACTGATGTTCAGCATAAAGCAATTGCTCAGCATTTAGATATTCGTTTTTCACGTTCATTTGAACGACAGTATTTAAACAGTGCGACGGATAAAGATGGCAATGGTCGACTTTCTACGGGTGATACGGTTAAGTTATTAGAGCGGCAACTGACACCTGTAGAATTTGAAAGAATAGTAGACTATGTGCTAACACCAAGGGATATTGCGGTGATTACGGGCGATATTGGCATTGGTTATCCAATACCCTCTGTTGATGTGAGTCGCTAATATAATGTAAAGGGTAGTGAGTGTTTTGTTGCGACGTAACATCCGCTACCGCTTATGCTAGTACACTAACCATTAAGTAGAACTAATAATTTATAGAGGGGGGAATCTTATGTCATTAAAAAAAATATCAATAACACTGCTTATTGTTATTGCAAGTCTATTTGGCACTTATAAAATAATAACCAGTGTTGATTTCAATACCACGCATAAAATAGGCGATCAGCTTGATGCACTTGATAGTGTTGCCGTGTATTACAATGGTGCAGTGAATCATGTCAAGGAGCGTCATGTAACATCAGATGGCTACAATCTTGGTTTACGTTATCAGTGTGTTGAGTTTGTAAAACGTTATTATTATCAACACTATCATCATAAAATGCCAGACAGTTATGGTCATGCAAAACACTTTTTTAATGCGCAAGTTGGACAGGGTGACGTTAATAAACAGCGTGGACTGAAACAGTTTCGCAACCACCACTCAAGCAAACCACAAAAGGGTGATCTTTTTGTTTATCGCGCCTATTTGCTGAATCCTTATGGTCATGTGGCTATTGTCTCTGCGGTGGATAAGGACTCAGTAGAAATTATTCAACAAAATCCTGGCTCATTTGCACCAAGCCGTGAGCGTTATGCATTAAGGCAAGAGGGCAATGTGTGGCATGTTGAGCAGGATTTATTGTTGGGGTGGTTGCGCTTGTAGGGACGTTGTTTCGTGCACATTCCTTAGTTCAAAGCCGCTGATATATCATCAAACATCCAATTCAATATATTGAAGATTCGTTGCAGTTCTGCTGTTGCTGATAAAGAGTTTGGATCAACGACAAAAACAGTATTTTCTAGCTTTCCAAATTGCCAGATAGCGCCTGTTGTAACGATACCATAACAAGTAACGGTATCATCAAGTAGTGATGTGGCAACCATTTCAGCTAAAGCTTGTGTCCACCCTTCATCAAAGTTATCTTTTTTTGCTTCGATAATACAAAGTGATGGTCTTTCCATGGTGCCATATTTTGTTTTTGCTGCAATGAGGTAATCAGGTTCTCCAACCAACCCTTTTTCTTCATCAATATGATAAGGAATATGTGACCAAACTTTTAGTGGATAATGTTTGGCAACAATATCGAGAATAGGGCGAATAAGTGCATCGCAAATTGCATATTCACTCACATAATTCGTTTTGTCTCTGAGGTTTTCTTCTACCATAGAAAAAAGTGCATCAACAACACTGAGTTCTTTTTCATGGATAAAGGCAATACCGCCAGCAACCTCAATATCAAATTTTATCGCAACTTCTGCGACCGATTTAAATGTTCCATAGGACATATTGGTTACTCTCTTCCCAGTTTGCATGATGGTCATTAAGCACGATCGACAGCCCTTTGACGAGACTTTGATCATCGTTCCCTAAAATTGTTAAAACTAATGATGTTTGCATAATACTTCTCCTTTAGTATGGCTCATTATACTTGGTAAGTGATTATTCGGAATTATGCATTTATAATGCAAAACAGAATCTAAGAAGCTATTGTAGGAAAAATTATTGCTATTTTCGAGAAAACAGTTAATTTATCACAGTTTTTATTCTTACGACTGCTATAGGAGAAGGTGGTGATTAATGTTATGATTTTTTTTAAGGTGAAATGATGTCGTATAGTGATTTTAAACATCTCTCTCAAATTAATAAAACATTAGGTATCGCGATCAACGATGATAATGCGTTATACACCGATATTCAACCTGCCCAATTAACGCAATGGTTTAAAACAACCATGCAAATGGCCTATACCAAAGCGATTAGAATTAATACTGAAAGCGACCGACAATCTTTAATCATCGACAATGTATTACTCGAATTAAATCAGCATATTGATATTAGCTTTTTTCTACGAAATAGTTTTAATGTTGATAAAGACAAAGGTTTAACAGGAAATCCTGATGGGATTATTACTTTTGGTAACAACCAACTGTATATTACCTCGCCTGTTGTAGTGTTGGTTGAAGCAAAAAAATCTGACTTAGGCAGTGGTTATGCCCAATGTATTGCTGAAATGGAAGCGGCTCGATTATTTAATGAAAATGAAAAAA
>CAYNGN010000102.1:0-7634 GCA_964396615.1 uncultured Thiothrix sp.
GTTAGGTTTGTAACCTGTGGTCAAGAGTTAAAGTTAAAGATATATTAGTTAAAGACATCAGACCCAATATCTCATTAGTTCCAGCAGGCTCTCTGGTTGATAATCCCGTTAAACTGCTTGCCGGAGATAAGATGATTGCTTTATTAGAACAATTGTCAGAAGAATATGATCAAGTCATCATTGATTCCCCCCCCGTATTAGGCATGGCTGACGCACTAATACTCGCCAATAGATCCTATGCGACTCTTTTTATTGTGTCACAACATCACGCTAAAAAAGAAAGTATTCGCTATGCATTAAATCGTTTAGAAAGAAGCTATGCCAATGTTATTGGTATTATTTTAACGAAAGTTATCCCTGAAAAAGGCAGTCCGTATAATTGTAATCGCTACCAAAAATATGGTCATGATTGTGCAAAAATACTTCCTGTTGCTTAAGAAGACGCATGACTGACTGGTTCAGGGTTCAAATAATTATTTGAACATCTATTATGGATAGTCAGATAATTGCGTTCACCGATTAGAAGCATGTTTAAGCGTAACGAGTTCCTGCTGATTTAAAAATAATCCACATGGCTGGCTGAGTTCGTTAGCGTGAACGTAATTACCTGAATATCTATAATTGTAAATTAATGGATTATTAAAATAATGATCACTTATTGGTTGATGTACCTCTTTCCCGCAATGCTTGCCTTGCGTTTAGATCCGAAGTGGCATAAAGATTTGAAACTTTGGACGCTGATTAGCTTAGTTTTTATCATTCTCATTGGACTGCGTTTTGAAGTAGGCGGAGATTGGTTTAGTTATGTCTTCCATTATCAAGAGACGACGACGATTAGGCTTAGCGCCCTATTCACGAAAAATGGCGATATAGGCTATATATTCCTTAATTGGCTTATGGCTTATTGGGGGCTTGGTGTTGCCAGTGTTAATTTAATTTCTGCTATTATATTTACGGGTGGTTTAGTCTTTTTTTGCTACCAGCAAGAGAGACCACTCTTAGCCTTCAGTATCGCCGTCCCTTATTTGATTATTGTTGTAGCTATGGGCTATACCCGTCAGGCAGTGGCTATTGGTTTGTTTTTTGGAGCAATTGCTTTTCTTGAAATAGGCCGTTTTAAAATGTACATTGCTTTGCTTTTAGTCGCGGCTCTCTTTCATAAAACAGTCATACTCTTGATTCCATTAGGGATGTTTCTTTATGGAGAAGGACGCACTATTCGTTTGTTAGCGGTCGCTTTTTTTACGGTTGCAGCGTGGGATTTAATGCTAACGGAATACCAGACTCAACTATGGCAAAACTATGTTGAAACAAAGAGGGTATCTGAAGGAGCAAAGATTCGTGTTTTTATGAATTTGATTCCTAGCTTACTCTTTTTATATTATAGGCATCGCTGGAAAAAATATTTTCCCAATTATTGGTTTTGGTTTTGGATTGCGGTTATATCCATCGCATGTGTTCCTTTCGTCAGTTTAGCATCAACAGCCGTTGATCGGATTGCATTATATTTTATTCCAATACAGATAGTGGTATTCTCTCGATTACCTTTTTTAGCAAGTGATCGCTTTGTAACAGGACATGTTATTTTCATCATTATTGTTGGCTATGCCGCAGTATTGTTTACTTGGTTAAACTATGCGACTCATGCAGAGTACTGGCTGCCTTATCAAAATATTTTGTTTGAGTAAACAACACCTCAAACCCATTAACAAAAAGCTCTGTTGTTTAACCCAATGCTTCGGTATAGTACATCGCTTCAATTGCCACCATGCAGGAGAACTCTTAACTCACTTCACAGAGAAGCAAAGCAAGAGTACCGAAGGCGCAATCTGTCCGAAAACGCTCAGGTCACCGGACTGTATGGTTTTTATTGTGCAACACAAAAATAGCGCAATAAAAATTGACTCTGGAGAGTGATGTAAACTAAGGACAAACGAAGTAAGAAGTAAAGTCCCTTAGCAAACATCCACCGAAGGATAGTAACCTTGCCCTCTAATGCAAGGGAATCTCTCAGGTTTCAGGACAGAGGGACATTAGCCATCACGACTTCACTTAACCAGAGAAACCGTGATTATTTTTTGTCGCCCCACTATTCTGGAAATGCCGATGACCACCACAGAAGCCACGATTCAAACCACCGCTCTACACGCCAACCATATTGAAGCCAATGGCAAAATGGTTGACTTTGCAGGTTGGGAAATGCCGATTCATTACGGCTCGCAAATTGAAGAACACCATCAGGTTAGAAATGATGTCGGTATGTTTGATGTCTCGCATATGGTCATACTTGATTTTAAAGGTGAAAAAACCAAAACTTTTCTACAACACTTACTCGCTAATGATGTTGACAAGCTCACTAACGGTAAAGCGTTATATAGCTGCATGCTCAATGAAACAGGCGGTATTATTGACGATCTTATTGTCTATAAAGTCACAGATAATGATTACCGTATGGTTATCAATGCCGCATGCCGTGATAACGATATCAAATGGATTGTCTCACAAGTCACTGGCTATGAGATTTCCATTAATGAGCGTGATGATCTCGCCATGATTGCCGTTCAAGGGCCTCATGCACGTGAAAAAGTTCTCGCCCTGCTTGCTGATGAAGCGAAGGAAAAAGTAGAAGCACTCAAACCTTTTTTTGGTGTTGCCGTTGGCAATCAATTCTTTGGCCGTACAGGTTATACGGGTGAAGATGGCTTTGAAATCATGTTACCTAATGAACAAGCCGCAGACTTATGGAATGTTCTTAAAGAGGCAGGTGTACGCCCTATCGGTCTCGGTGCTCGGGATACCTTACGCCTTGAAGCAGGAATGAATTTATACGGCACGGATATGGATGAAACCACCTCACCGTGGGTTTCAGGTTTAGGTTGGACAGTCGCCTTACAAAATAAAGACAGGAACTTCATTGGGCATGATGCCTTAGTCACAGAAAAAGAAAATAACCCCAGTATGAAGTTAGTCGGTCTCGTACTTGAAGGGCGAGGCGTACTGCGCAGTCATCAAAAAGTCATCACCTCATCAGGCGATGAAGGTGAAATTACCAGTGGTACATTTTCCCCCACCTTAAAAAAAGCAATAGCAATGGCACGTGTACCTGTTGCTATAGGTAAGCATTGTATGGTAGAAATTCGCGGCAAACAATTGGCAGCGAAAGTGATTAAGCCGCTATTTGTACGTCATGGTAAATCTTGTCTGGAGTCTTAAATTATGAGCACAATTCCAAGTGAATTAAAATATACAAAATCCCACGAATGGGTACGTAACAATGGTGATGGTACGGTGACCATTGGTATTACTGATCATGCCCAAGCCTTATTAGGTGATGTCGTCTTTATCGAACTCCCTGAGATTGATACTGAGTTTGGTGCAGAAGATGCCTGTGGTGTCCTTGAATCGGTTAAAGCAGCCTCTGATTTTTATTCGCCACTCAATGGCATGGTTACAGGAGTGAATGAAGCCCTTGAGGATGAGCCTGAAACGGTTAATTCCGATCCTTATGAGAGCGGTTGGATTTATACACTAAAAATGGATGATCCTGCAGAACTGGATAGTTTGCTTGATGCTACTGCCTATGGCAAACTTGCACAAGAGTAACAACACAGCCCGATAACCAACAAAACACTACCTCGTTCCCACGCTCCAGCGTGGGAACGCAGTTTACAGCGCTCCAGCGTTGCACTATTCCACGGTAACTCATCCCCATGACTGATCAAGCACTCCCCTCCTTACACACCCTAGAACAACATGACGACTTTATTTCCCGTCATATTGGCTCCGAAACCGAAGCCAAACAAACCATGTTATCAACACTTGGTTTAACCTCTATTGATGAACTCATTGAAAAAACCGTTCCCGCCAGTATCCTTACCAAACAAGCCCTAGCGCTAGATACCAGCTGCACAGAAACAGCCAGTCTAGCCAGTCTAAAAGCTCACGCCGAAAAAAACATCGTCAATACATCCTATATTGGCATGGGCTATTACGACACCATTGTACCTCCCGTTATTCTCAGAAACGTCCTTGAAAACCCTGGCTGGTACACCGCTTATACGCCCTACCAACCTGAGATATCACAAGGACGATTAGAGGCACTATTAAACTTCCAACAAGTCGTCACCGATCTAACAGGGATGGAAATTGCCAATGCCTCACTGTTAGACGAAGCCACTGCCGCAGCAGAAGCAATGGCGTTTTGCCAACGCAGCAATCGTTTAAAAAGCAATAAATTCTTTGTCGCTGACACTATTCACCCACAAACACTGGATGTCCTAAAAACCCGCGCACAATACTTTGGCTTTGAGCTGGTCATAGGCAACCCTTATAACGACCTAAACCAACATGAAGTGTTTGGTGTACTACTACAATACCCCAGCAGTACAGGTGAGATAGAAGATATTGCACCACTGATTGCTGCGGCAAAAGAACAAAAAGCGATGGTTTGTGTAGCCGCTGATTTAATGAGCCTGATTATGCTCAAAGCCCCAGGAGAAATGGATGCCGATGTCGTTATTGGCTCATCACAGCGCTTTGGTGTGCCAATGGGCTTTGGTGGGCCACACGCGGCATTTTTTGCAACGCGTGATAAGTTCAAACGCACCATGCCGGGTCGTATTATTGGTGTATCCATAGACAGTCATGGCAACCAAGCCTTACGCATGGCCATGCAAACTCGCGAACAACATATTCGCCGCGAAAAAGCCACCTCTAATATTTGTACCGCCCAAGCGTTATTAGCCAATATGGCTTCGTTTTATGCGGTTTATCATGGTGCAAAAGGCTTAAAGAAAATCGCAGGGCGCATTCATCGTTTAACGTCCATTCTTGCCACAGGCTTGCAACAAAAAGGCATACGCTTATTGCATAATAGTTGGTTTGATACCATTACCTTGCAAACCGATCAGCAACAAACGCTTTACCAACAAGCCTTAGACGCGGGTATTAACCTACGTTTGCTTGATGATAACAAGCTCGCTATTAGCCTTGATGAACGCAAAACTCAAGCGGATGTACATCAGCTATTCAACGTCTTACTTGGTGCAGATCATGGGCTTGATATTGCCACCCTTGACGCTGATTTATGCACCTCGTCTACTCAGAACGAAGCAGGTATTCCAACCGATTATCAACGTCGTAGTGATTTCCTTACTCATGAAGTATTCAATCGCTACCACTCTGAAACGGAAATGTTACGCTACCTAAAACGCCTCGAAAACAAAGACTTCTCTCTGACGCACGGTATGATTCCTCTTGGCTCATGCACAATGAAACTCAATGCCAGCAGTGAAATGTTGCCCCTTAGCTGGGCTGAATTTGCCAATATCCACCCCTTTGCTCCCAAAGAGCAAACCATTGGTTATCGTGCCATGATCAGTGAGTTAGAAGACTGGTTAACCGAAATCACAGGGTATGATGCCATGTCCATGCAGCCCAACTCAGGCGCACAGGGCGAATATGCAGGACTGGTTGCTATTCGACGCTATCAAGAAAGCCTTGGCGAAGGGCATCGTGATGTTTGTCTCATTCCTAGCTCCGCACACGGCACAAATCCTGCCACAGCCGCTATGGCAAAAATGAAAATCATTATTGTCGAATGTGATGATCAAGGGAATGTTGATGTTGAAGACTTACGCAGCAAAGCAGAACAACACACCGATAACTTATCCTGCGTAATGGTCACTTATCCCTCTACGCATGGTGTCTTTGAAGAGGCGATCCGTGAAGTCTGTGACATCGCACATCAATATGGTGGGCAAATCTATTTGGATGGCGCAAACCTCAATGCACAACTTGGTTTAGCGCAACCTGGACAATACGGCTCTGATGTCTCACACTTAAATTTGCATAAAACCTTTAGTATTCCTCATGGTGGTGGTGGTCCTGGTATGGGGCCAATCGGCGTTAAAGAACATTTAAAACCGTTCTTACCCAATCACAGCGTCAGTCCTATTGACGGCATTGCTAATCAGAATACAGCCGTTGCCGCAGCACCCTTTGGTAGCGCATCCATTCTAACCATTACATGGATGTTTATAAAAATGCTTGGCAATGATGGGCTAAAACATTCCTCTGAAATGGCGATTTTAAATGCCAACTATATCGCCAAGCGTTTAGAGCAAGCATATCCCGTTCTTTATCGTGGCAAAAATGACTTAGTTGCCCATGAATGTATTCTGGATATTCGCCCGTTAAAAGCAGAATCAGGCATTACTGATGAAGACATTGCCAAACGTCTCATTGATTATGGCTTCCATGCCCCTACGATGTCCTTCCCTGTTGTTGGAACACTCATGATCGAGCCTACAGAGTCGGAATCAAAAGAAGAAATCGATCGTTTTTGTGAGGCAATGCTTGCCATTCGTGAAGAAATTCGACACGTGCAAAATGGCATATGGCCTGCGGATGATAATCCATTAGTTAATGCACCGCATACCTTGATTGATTTAACCACGGAATGGACACACCCTTACTCACAACAATGTGCCGTATTCCCACAAGGTGTTGTTGCGAGCAGTAAATATTGGCCAACCGTGAATCGAGTGAATAATGTTTATGGTGATCGGAATTTATTCTGTTCGTGTCCAGAGATTGATAGTTATCGCTAAATGCTAGTTGCATGACAGAGTAGAGATAAGGCAGAATATGCCTTATCTCTATTATCTCTATTATCACTTAGCAAACTTGGGGCTTATACTTTATGGGATATTTCTATCTCGCACTCGCCGTTATTATGGAAGCCATTGCTATGACCGCTTTAAAAGCCTCAAGCGATTTCACTAAATGGCCCCCTGTTATCATTATGATCGTTGGTTATGGCGCGTCATTTTACTTTATGTTATTAGCCTTAAAAACCATTCCAATGGGAATTACTTATTCAATTTGGGCAGGCGCAGGCGTGATATTAATTGCAGCGATTGGTGCGATTAAATACCATGAAACCCCTGATCTAGCCGCAATTATTGGCATGGGGTTGATTATTATGGGAATTGTTATTATTCGCGTGTTTTCTCATACGCCCGTACATTAAAAAAGTAAGGCTCATTTTGCTAAATGAGCCTTTTATTGATACTAATCAAAGATACAGCGATGCTTATTTATGAACGCTTAGGAAACTCATAATTTTTCGCAATACGACGACCTTGTTTTTTCCAATCATGAAAACCAGGCTTTAAGGCATGTACCTTATTAAATCCCATACGCTTTAAAGCAACAGCCGCTAATGCTGCACGCCCACCACACTGGCAATAAACAACAACTTCCTTTTCTTTATCGGCAAGCAAACCACCTTCTAAAGTGGCAAACTCAACCACACCACGCGGTACATTAACCGCTCCTGCAATAGCACATTCACTGTACTCACTAGGTTCACGTACATCAACAAAACACACCCCGTCATCACGCATTTTACTGGCGGTATCCATATCAACAACCGAAACCTGTTTACGTGCTTCTTCAACTAAATCTGCTACTGATAACCCCATCATTATTCCCCTATAGATTATAGTTAATATTGACTAATTTTATAACATACTTAAAGCGCTACCAGCTTAACCGTACCGCACTCGAAGTCACCTGAAAGTATTGTTGGTAACGCTGACGATGTTGAGTGAACGACCTATGAACCACAT
>CAYNGN010000103.1:0-5154 GCA_964396615.1 uncultured Thiothrix sp.
TGATTTTAACCAATAACTTTTTTAACGCATGATTAACAATCCATTTCAAAACGAACTAAAAACACCTTTAGAGCGTTATAGAATGGGGATATAAGACCTATATTACCAAGTCTTTTTTTTAACAAAAAAAATTAATAGTTTTTTTTGTTAATAGTGTTTAATTGATCAATTTACCCCCAAAGGACTCTATTTTAACCTCATGCCTTATAAGCGATAAATGGTAATATTAAACCGATACTGTGTCTATTTTTACCCCAATAACGCTCTATAATTAGCAGATAAACAGAACACAGAATATTCAAAAATAGAAGCAAAATATAAACGATGATCCAATCCGCCTAAAAAATTAAAAGTTAAGATAAAATTATTGAGCGTAATAAAGCACGTTAATTATAATCTAATAAAAAAACTGTAATGAAAACAAATATTGGAAATATTTAGACCAACCTACATTAGCTTAAAATAATATACTTAAACTTACTGGATTTTATATTTATAAATTTCAAAAAAACAAGGAATGTTAACAATGAAAATGAATAATCCTATACAAACAAATACCAATAAAATCCCTCCCTCCCTTTTTCAATATCAAGAGATGCAAAAAGAAACCAACCAAGGCAGTATTAATAGTTTTAATAAGCAATCCTCAGGAAACAATACACAACAAGAAAAAGAACTAATGCTAATGATTGTACAAATCGTTAAAGCACTGATTGAAATACTCAACCCTGAAACTAAAGAGGAAAATACTGCAAATAACGGCAAACCATCAGGAGGCAGCCCTGCTTCAGTAGGTACCTCTAAGCCTGAGAAAACAGCAAATACCTCTCCCTACACTTCAAATACTGCAAAGACAACCGTAAATAGCAACATTCCTGAAGCAACTGAGAACATGCAAAATGTTCAGTTAGGCGGTAAAAATATATCGGTTGGTTCAGACGGAACGGCAAATGCTACTGAAGTTGAGGAAACAGCTCAAAGCATAAAACATGCTTACCAAAACAGCCCAACCTTTCGAAATATGATTGATAAGTCATCTGATCCTTCTTTTGCAGTAACCGTTGGTAAGCGTAGTGACAATACAAGTTGGGGCAACACAGGGGGAAAGATATTTATGAATCTAAATAATATTCAGGCAAGTAATAATGACACATTCCAAGCCTTATTAAGTCATGAATTTGCCCACGCTTCCATTGATTTAAAACACGGTGCTGAACTACAACGAATTGAAAGAGCAGTTGCTAAAGAGACTTAGATATCTAGAAACCTATCAGGCTGGATTGTTAATCTATAGATGTTCAGATAATTACATTCACGTTAATGAACCCAGCCAGCCATGTGGATTATTTTTAAATCAGCAGGAACTCGCTGCGCTCAAACATGATTATGATTAAAAATGATCCACATGACTTGCTTCGTGTTGTGAACGTAATTATCTAACTCTCTATAAATATGAAGAATGCCTATTTTTTCTTATTTTTTTTCAAATAAAGCATAATTTCTTCTTTTGCTTCACTCACAACAGAGCCACGATCCAAATTATCCAAGATTTCCTGCACCACGAATTTCGGTCCTACATCTCCCCATGATTTACCTTGAGCAAAGTAGGTTTGCGCCACTCTGCCAATAACCAAGGTGCTGTAATACGCAATCGCCCCCTGAGCCGCCGCAGTAATCACCGTTGATGCTCCCCCTGTCCCTAGCTTAAACAAACTTGAAAACACGTTTACAGCCCATGCTGAGCCATAAAGGAGTAACATTTGAGCGGCAATCGTCTTAATCAACTCGCCTGCTTCTGATTTGGTAATCGGCAAACCATAAATTTTTGACAAATGCACCATCATACCTACATCTGATGCCGCAGCAGCAAACAAGTCAGCCAATGGAATAGGATTAACCGCAACCGCTACCCCTTTGCCTATACAGTACATTTTTATCGTCTTCTCAGCGATGACAAAACGTGCTCGAATAATAGCCTGTGATACATCCTCGCTTAATTCCCCTGCAAATAAAGCCGCATTTAATGCACTAAGCGTTTTTCCTTCTGATTCAACAATATCCCATAAGCGTGATTTAAGGTTGACAATATCAACGGGACGCTGACGCGTTGTTTCACGCTCATTACCTTGATAGTCAACAATAATCACTGTTTGTTGTGCAGGGGATGCCGCAGTAAAAACAATATTTTCAGGTGTAATCAAACTCTTTACACGTTCACGAATAATTTTGCGCAATTGTAGTTGTTCGTTTTCGTTATATTGATCCGCTTTGTTAACCACCAAAATAATAGGACGATTTGTTGCAGTAACAACTTTAAAGGCTTCCATTTCAACATCAGTCAAATCACTATCAACCACAAACAACACTAAATCAACACGCTCAGCAACATTATGCGCCATTGCTTCACGGTCTTCGCCATCAATCTCATTAATGCCTGGAGTATCAAACAAATAAACCCCTCCATCATGATATTCTGCCCAATTTTGCATATCCACCGTCTTAGTTTCACCATGCAAAATACTGGTACTAAACACCGTTTTACCAATCAATGCATTCAGTACTGACGACTTCCCAACACTCACACGCCCAAAAACAGCGATATGAATATGCCCATTTTCAAGTTTATCGAGCATGGATTTTACTTGGGTATATTCAGCCTTCAAATTATTACGAATAGAAATAGGCACACGTGAATCATCAAGTAATTGACTCAAACTTTCCCGTGCTAAAGCAATATTTTTATCGCCCGTACTTTCAGCAACATGCGCTGCTGTATTCATTGTATGTTTTTTATGTTTAGTAGTATTATTGGTATCACTATCACTATCATTATCATTATCATTATCATTTTTCGCGTTTTTTGTCTTTGCGACTATCAAGGACCAATTTGGTAAATAGTTTTGCACGCGAGTCCATATTTTCACCCAGCATCTCCTTAAAGGTTAGTGAAGCAGGCGCTGCTTTTAACGTTCCCCGCTGCTCTAGTGTTTTTATTATTGCTCGCCCCAAGGCATCAAAAATCATCCCATACGCCACCGCATGAACTAAGCCTCCTGCTACTGTGCCAATTCCAGGAAAAGCCTTTAAACCATTCCCTGCTACTGCCATCAATAAAGGCACACTGCTTTTCATCTGTCCTTGGCTAAATTTTAGAAAATCATCAATATCAATCTGGCGAACAGGTACATCGTAAAGTTTACAAATTTCCTTCACCATTAAAGTACCTAATACCCCCTGAATAATCAGATCAGTACCAGGACTGAGGGCTGCCATTGCACCTAAGACAGCTTTTTTAGTGGAGCTTCTAACAATCGCCAAGCCTTTTTCACGTTGAAAATCGACTTTTGCATCATCTAATTTATTTTTAACCAAAACAAAAACACTGGCATCACGCAAGATTTCTAATAAACCCGCTTGTGAGTCAATTTCACCCTGCAAATGTGCCGTAAGAGGCGCAACATTCGCTTTTCTCGGACGAATCAAGGGAACTTCACGCCCATCAGAATAGACTTTCATGACCTCCTCCATACCACCAGACGTAATAAAACTGACTTTTAACTTATTATCAAAATGTTCTTGGATTCGCCCTTTAATTAAGTCCTTTTCTTCGTCATTAAAACGATCGCTTTTATTAATCGCTAATAACAAAGGCTTGCCATAACTTTGCAAGGTAACCACATCAGCAAACTGGCTACGGGTTAAATCAGAGTCGGTAACATAAATAACCACCTGCGCACGCACTGCTTCATCCTGCGCCATCTCATCCAATTTACCCGTTGCTTCATTACGCCCTGGTAAATCAGTTAACAGCAATTTATCACCTGATTGACTGCGCCATGTATATTCGGTAATTTCTTGGGTTGACCCCCCTTTAATATGCGTTTTTATATTGGCATCAGGTAATAACGCTTTAATAATAGACGATTTTCCCGTACTAACATCACCAAATAACGCAATATGAATGGTGCCCGCTTCTTTACGCTGTTGAAGGATGTCGAGCTCATGACGTAACCTCGCCGTTTCCATGCCATCGCTTTCAGCATCATCAAGCTCTTGCAAAATACCTTCTTTATCAATATTTTTTGCTTCATCTTTACGCTTTTTTACAGGTAAAAGTAATTTGATGATCGCCCATGTTACCGCACCAACAATCAAACCAACAAAAATGAGATAGCTATAAAACAATACAGCAGGTGCGCTTTGTAAACGATCCCAAAGTTCTAAAGCCGTTTGGGTGGCAAAGAAAATAAACAGTAATAACAAGGCAGAAACAACGACAATACCCACTGCCGTTAATTGCTTAAGTTTTTTGCTAAAATCCATTGAAAAACCTGAGAAAACGATAGAAAAAACGATAAAACATGAAGAAGCAAAGCAGTAAATAGACGATAAAAACAGTCTACTGCTTACACTGACGTTGCCTCACTGCTTCATACAGGCAAACCCCTGCGGCAACCGATATATTAAGGCTAGAAACCTCACCTGCCATTGGCAAATTGGCGAGTATATCACATTGTTTTTCAGTTAAACGTCTCATACCTTTACCTTCTGCTCCCATCACGAACGCAATAGAACCTGTCAGATCTTGGCTATACACATTCTCTGTTGCATGATCGCTTGTACCAATAATCCAGATACCTGCATCTTTCAAGGTATCCAAGGTACGCGCCAGATTAGTCACTTGGATGAAAGGGATTATTTCAGCTGCCCCTGAGGCAACCTTGCGCACAACAGGTGTTAGCCCTGCGGCTTTATCCTTTGTCGTAATAACAGCTTGTACACCTGCTGCCTCAGCAGTACGCAAACAAGCGCCTAAATTATGTGGATCGGTCACACCATCAAGCACTAATAATAATGCGGTTTGCTCTAAATCCGTTAACAACTGATCAAGATCAGCCTCTTGGTAGCGTTGATTACTCACACATTCAGCAACAATACCTTGATGCTTATCAGTAGTCGCTAATTGATCAAGCTGCTTACTCTCCGCATGATGGATACTTAGCCCTGCTTTTTTTGCTTGTGATAGTGTTTGCAACAAGCGTTTATTACGGCTTTTTGTATCTGCCCAGAGGTTTTTAATACTTGCTTGATTATGTTTGATCAGCGCAGTGACAGCATGAATACCATGCACTTTTTTTATTGGGAGGGACATGG
>CAYNGN010000103.1:5223-6394 GCA_964396615.1 uncultured Thiothrix sp.
ACTACGACGTGGTTGCTTTTTGTTGCTGCCTTTCTTTCTCGATTTTTGTACGCCTTTTTGCTCTTTTCTACTTTTTTTCTTTCGTGGCTTTTGCAAACCCTCTCCCATATTAGGCAGTACAAAATCAATTTTTCGATCATCTAAATCGACTCTAGCAACAACAACGCTAACGGTATCCCCTAAACGAAAACGTTTATTGGTACGTTCACCAACCAGCTCATGCTTAACCGCGTCAAAGTGATAATAATCATTATTAAGCGCCGTAATATGTACTAAACCTTCAATATAGGTATCTTTAAGTTCCACAAAAATACCAAAGCCCAACACCCCAGTAATCAACCCTTCATATTCCTCCCCTACTTTGTCCTGCATATACTCACATTTTAGCCATGCAATCACATCACGTGATGCATCTTCAGCACGGCGCTCAGTCATTGAGCTTTGTTCACCTAAAGCAACCATATCAGCATGATCGTAGGTAAAACGGCTGGCTTTTTTACCTTGAACAATATAGCGAATCCCACGATGAATCAGTAAATCAGGATAACGCCGTATCGGTGAGGTAAAATGTGCATACTGCTCCAATGCTAAGCCAAAATGACCATCACTATCAGGACTATAATTTGCTTGTGCCATCGTACGCAATACCACCGTCTGAATCAGTAATTCATCAGGTCTGCCTTTGGCATTTTCAAGTACCGTTGCAAAATCTTTGGGCGATGGCTTGCCTTTATTGGGTAATGACAAACCGACGGAGGTCAAAAACCCCGTTAAGTCATCAATACGCCCAATCTCAGGATAAGGGTGAGCGCGATGTAAATTAGGTATCTTGTGTTTTTGCACAAATTTCGCCGCACAGACATTGGCAAGAATCATACATTCTTCAATGAGCTTGTGCGCATCATTACGCTGTATTGGAATAATCTTATCTATTTTACGATCTTCACCATAAATAATACGTGTTTCTTTGCTTTCAAAATCCAGCGCGCCTCGTTCCACACGCTTTTTGCGTAAGAGCTTGTACAGCATATACAAGTTATCAAGGAACTTTAAACGACCACGCTGGGTAGCACGCGCAGCTTTGTCTTTATCAACAACAATCTGTGCCATTTCGCCATAGGTTAAACGCGCTGCTGAGCGCATCACACCTTCAAAAAAATCATAACTAATT
>CAYNGN010000103.1:6404-7630 GCA_964396615.1 uncultured Thiothrix sp.
CATCACCTTGCGGACTAATGTGTATATCTGCCACCATGCAAAGACGATCAACCTGAGGATTTAACGAACAAAGTCCATTCGATAATACTTCTGGCAGCATCGGAATAACTTTTTCAGGAAAGTAAATCGACGTACCACGATTCCATGCTTCTTCGTCTAATGGCGTCCCTATTTGTACATAATGCGCAACATCGGCTATCGCTACTAAGAGGCGATAGTTTTTACCATCCCGTTCACAATAAACTGCATCATCAAAATCACGCGTTGTTGAACCATCAATAGTCACTAAGGGCAGTTTACGAATATCGACCCGCCCTTGTTTATCCTTTTTCCCAACTTCTTCGCTAAACGATTTACATTGCTTAACCACCTTATGTGGCCATTCATAAGGCAAATCATGGCTGCGTAAAGCAATATCAATTTCCATCCCAGGTCCCATATGGTCACCCAGTATTTCAATAATTTTACCAATAGGCTGTGAACGTCGAGTCGGTTGCTCAATAATCGCAACAACAACAATTTGTCCTTTATTGGCGTTATGCTTTTGTTCTTTGGGGATTAAAATGGTTTGTGAAATACGCACATTATCAGCGACGACAAAGCCTGCGCCTCGCTCTTCAAAATAACGCCCAACAATTTGTGCCGTATTGTGCTCAAGTACTTCAACCACTGCGCCTTCTCGACGACCTTTATGATCAAGTCCAATCACACTTGCTAGCGCCCTATCACCATGTAATAACGGTCGCATTTGAAAATTTGACAAATAAAGGTCTTCACCACCCTCATCAGGTACCAAAAAACCAAAACCATCAGGATGTGCAATAATTCGTCCTGCAAGCAAATCAGCTTTGCTTGTAGGAATATATTGGCGACGACGGTTATAAAGTATTTGCCCATCACGCTCCATCGCCCGCAAACGAAATTTCAATGCATCACGATCCGTACTTTCAGTCAGGTCTAGCTTGTCACAAAGTGGTCTAAAGCCCATTGGAGAATTAGCATTCTCCAATATTTCGAGTATAAACTCACGACTAGGAATTGGCCTGCCGTATTTTTCTGCCTCACGCTTACGATGAGGATCCTTATATTTCAATCTAATATCCTTTTTAGCTTTTTTATCATATATCTAAACATATCTAATCGCCTTATTATATACCTTATTCTAGGTTTAAAAAAGGTCTCCAAAGACAGAAGCAATAGCAGTTAAAAGTGTGACCACAAGAGCA
>CAYNGN010000104.1:0-7622 GCA_964396615.1 uncultured Thiothrix sp.
AGCCCATATCACCCGCTTGTTGTAATTTTGACGCTATAAATGAGAATGCAAATTGAGCTTCATTTTGTAAGTTGCTACGTTCCTTTTGATAAGCCATAGTTTTTTTACTAGAAATATAAATGTTGTACATACCAATGAGCAAGAAAGCACCAATGAGAGAACCAACCATTAATTCAATTAAGGTCATTCCTCTCTGTTTATGTATACTGATTGGGTATTTATTGTTCAATATGAAATCTCATTGTTATCGTATTCTTAAAAAATAACGGTTGTTACAAAGCGCTGATAGCTTGGTGTATTTTCTTTTCCACTCCAAATTTTAATGGCATAAACATCGCCACTATCATCACATTCAGCAGCTATACTACTTGTCCCGTCATTGGGTGTTGAGTCAATGCAGGTCATTGCACTACTTTGAGGAATAATTCTTGATAATTCATTAACCCATTCATGGAGATCGTTTTTTGCCATTTCTGTGGGAGTACAACCCGTTGTGGTATAGCAGTTTGAGTTGGCAACAAGGTTTGAGGCATTGTAGGCTTTGGACTGCATTCCTGTCGGATTGGAGCGCATACGTTCAATGATGTCATGTGCTGAAATGGTGACTTGTGATGCAATATTGGCTAGTTGTGTATTGCGAAGCGCTGATGTTTGCAGTGCTGCAAGCCCTAGAAGCCCAATGGATATAATGATTAAAGCAACCAATGACTCGATTAATGAAAAGCCAGTGCGTTGATGATGATAGTGGGTAGTATTTACCGCGTTTTTAGTCATTTAGCTACAATCCTCTAATGCACTTTGGTCTGCGATACGAACACGCCCTACTAATGAAAGTGTCATTCCTTGTTTTGTTGTATGTTCTCCATCACTACAAAAAGTAATGGTGCCAGAATAACCTAGGCTCAGACCTTTAGCGTTATATTTTAGTTTTATGTGGTTGTAATGCATTTGAATGTTAGATGGAAGTGCTTTATGAATATGTATAATGTCTTCATTGGTATCTTTACTGTTATTACCGTTTTTATCATCAAAAACAGCCCAACCACTCTGCCAGCTTCTTGCTGAGTCGCAAGTTGCCTGTATATTATCCCATTTGCAGATAATGACATTATTACCGCGTTTAATAGCCTCACTACGTGTGAAGTGTATTGTACTTAGAAAAGCATTATGGGCAGTCGCTATTTGGTTGCGTTCTGCCATTGAGCGAAACTCAGGTATTGCTAGTGATAATAGTGTGGTGAAAATAGCTACAGTCGTTAGTAGTTCTACGAGTGTAAACCCAGAATGATGTCTCATTGTTTTATTATTTTATTATTTTTTATTAATTAATGTGATAACGGTTCTTTGTATGCTAGGTCTGATTGGCTAAACCTACGCTTAATTTGTTTTTTCGTTTGACTACTACATGATTAATATAAGTGAGTTTTTTGATGTTGTTGCTATTCTTCTCGGGATTAAATGACTTCTATGGACGTACATCTGTTAAATTTCTCAGCTAATCGTTCGGTGAGTGTCACTTGTTATTTTTTATCCGATAAAACGTGCTACGTTCAAATTATTGGTCAAAAAGCAACAAATAGCCCTCACCTCTACTCAGAAATTATTTAGGTGAAAAACTCTATAAACAAATAATTAATCAATCTATACTTGTTACACAATTACTACCTTAATCAATAACACAGGAGTGTGAGATTCATGTCAGCTGTACTAGGAAGACTTTTTGCAAGAAAAGAAAAAGCGCTCAAGGCATCCAAAATGACTCAAGATGCTGAAGGTAATGGCATTCGCAAGCATATCGTGGATCATGAAATTGTGGATCGGTATCATGGGCACGATCATGGTGATAGTCATGAGGAAAATCAATCTGTAGACGAAAACGTGAGTGTTGGAACACGCTTTAGCGAACCTTCTTTTGCACTTAATTTATGGGCGGTTTTCCCCCTTTTGCTGCTTGCTTTTGGGGGAAGTGTTGTTGCTTTTGTGGCTATCATGGCAACAGCGATTAATTTACTTATTATTCAAATGAAAGTACCTATTGGCAAACGTTATATTGCCACAGGCATTGTCAGTTTTATGGTTTTAGCCGTTTATATGGCAACATAGTAAGTATTACATCTAGCCAGTCAGGTGGATTATTTTTATACCATTGCCTAATGCTGCTTAGCAATATTTAGGTAATGGTATGAGTGGTTAATTAGAGATGCGTTACCATGTCCATGGCATCATTTGCGTGAAGCCATCCATTGCTGGTGTCACTTCTCTACTCATCATATTCATGTCTTGTGACATGCTATTCATATCTTGCGACATAGTTTTTACATTAGTTGACATATCATGTGTATTTTGTCCCATTTTTTGCATATTACTGTCAATATTGGCGAGTGCATGAGTGTCATTACTCATTGATTTCATGGTTTTAGTGATTTCTCCCATATCCACACTCATGGATTTCATTGATTGTGTTGTCATTTGTGTTATGTCTTTACTCATAGACTTCATAGCCGTTTCCATAACATTGACGACATAAACCATATAAATAATACCTGCAATAGCCATGAGCGTTGCTGGAACAGAATACCAGCGTACCTTTTTGTAGTTTGTTTGGTGTAATTGATGTTCTGACTCAAGACGTTGCTCTTGTAGTTGCTCATAGTCTTGAAGGTGCTTGCTCAATGTCTGTAATGATTCTGAGTAGCTTTCATCACGATGAAAGTTGTCATGTTGAATTTTCTCAAAGGTGCTTCCTAAACCTTTTACTAGGATACTTAGCTGCTGTTCTTTTTGTTGTGAGTTATCCTGCATCTTGGAAAAAGTGCCTTGTATACCCTCTAAAATAGACTCTGTAACTTCTTGTTGTGCCTTTTCGCGTGTATCAAAATCAGTGTGAATTTGCTGGAAGGTGGTTTCTAATTTTTCGGTAAAAGATTTTAGGTTGTTGTCACGTCGAGTAATGAGTTTTTCATTTTCTTTTTGCAAGCCATCAAAGGTTGTTTCAATGCTGGTAATGAGATTTTTAATGGTCTTTTCTTGGCCTTGTTCACGTTTATCCAGATTATTTAATAATTTGTCAAAGGTAGAGTCCATATTGTTGGTTAAATGTTGCAATGATTCATCAGCGAGTGTTTGTTTTAGTTCTGTAGGTTCAGCTTGATTTTTTTTATTATTTTTGGGTGTTTTTGGTGTTGTCATTTTTATGCACCTATGTGTATGTAATTAATTATAATATAAGTATATGCTAATGTTTTTAGTACGAAAAATCCACTGAAATTCTTGGTATCCTTCATAAATATCAAAAGCAGTTTACCGTTTGAAGCCTAATAGGAATTGCACTGAAATCGAACGTTGTTTGAGCGTAGCGAGTTTAGTGAGATTGAAGGGTAATTCCTAGTTGGATTCTTTGTTAAAGGATAGTTAACTTTACAATTATTTCTGTTTTTATCTTTATTTATCCTTGAATTTTTAGCATAACTCCCCAAATAACGCTAGACAGTTTATAACCGTAATAATGCCTATATTGGAGAATACTATCTGATGAGTACAAACAATGGTAACAAGCCAGAGCAACAGGACGTTGAGCAGAAAACGGCTGAAGAGAGATTACAGGACAATGTGAGTGATACAAATGACTCAACAGAAGGGGTAGAGGAAAAATCTGATTTAGAGTTGGCTCTTGAAAAAGCAGAAACAACAGCGAGTGAAAACTGGGATAGAGTTTTACGTATGCAAGCTGATATGGAAAATCTTCGTCGTCGTAAAGATCAGGAAATAAGTGATGTGCGCAAGTTTTCAGTGAAAAATTTTGTTGAAAGTTTATTGCCAGTGATTGATAGTCTTGAGATGGGCTTGGCTGTTGAAGGCGATCTTAACACGGTTCGTGAAGGCATGAAAATGACCAAAAAGCAGTGTCTGTCTGCTCTAGCAAAGCATAATGTTGAGGTGGAAAATCCTGAAGGTTTGCCTTTTGACCCAGAAAGACATCAAGCAATGTCAATGCAGCCCAGTAAAGCACATAAAAATAATGAAGTGATGGCAGTGATGCAAAAAGGCTATGTGTTAAATGGTCGTTTGGTTCGTCCAGCAATGGTTGTTGTTTGTAAGAATTAAGCGGTAACCCGCATTTATCACAATATATAGGGTTGAAGTTGCTATCTACGCTTGAAAAGCAAAAAACAAACCCTACTTTAAATGACATCACAGCGTTATAACAAACGCAAAAAACTTAATAAGTCATATTGAGTTACCCATAACACTCAATGAATACTCATATTAGAGTAATGACTTGATAATAAATACTTTATTTTGGAGAAAAACATGGGACATATCATAGGGATTGACTTGGGTACAACCAATTCATGTGTTGCTGTAATGGATGGCGATAAACCAAAAGTGATTGAAAATGCTGAAGGTGATCGTACCACTCCTTCAATTGTTGCTTATGGTGAAGAGATACTGGTTGGTCAGTCAGCAAAACGTCAGTCCGTTACTAACCCTGAAAATACCTTATTTGCGATTAAACGCCTTATTGGACGTAAGTTTGATGAAAAAGAAGTACAAAAAGATATTTCATTAGTCCCTTATAAAATTATTAAGGCTGACAATGGTGATGCATGGGTAGAAGCCAACGGTAAAAAACTTTCTCCACCTGAAGTGTCTGCACGTATTCTGATGAAAATGAAGAAGACCGCAGAGGATTATTTAGGTGAAGCCGTAACAGAAGCGGTCGTTACTGTTCCTGCTTATTTTAATGATTCTCAGCGTCAAGCAACTAAAGATGCAGGTAAAATTGCAGGGCTTGATGTTAAGCGTATCATCAATGAGCCAACTGCCGCAGCGTTAGCGTATGGTCTTGATAAGAAGAGCAAAGGTGATAGCACGATTGTTGTTTATGACCTTGGTGGTGGTACCTTTGATATATCCGTGATTGAGATTGCCGAGATTGATGGTGAGTATCAGTTTGAAGTCTTAGCAACCAATGGTGATACTTTCCTTGGTGGTGAAGATTTTGATATGTGTTTGATTGATTATCTTTCTAATGAGTTCAAGAAAGATAATGGCGTTGATTTACATAATGACCCATTGGCATTACAACGTCTTAAAGAAGCGGCTGAAAAAGCTAAGATCGAATTGTCAACAGCACAGCAAACAGATGTTAACCTTCCTTACATTACCGCTGATGCAACAGGTCCTAAACATTTAAATATCAAACTAACCCGTGCAAAATTAGAGTCTCTCGTTGATGAATTGGTGACAAGAACCATTGATCCTTGCCGTGTTGCCTTAAAAGATGCTGACTTATCAGCTGCTGATATTGATGAAGTGATTCTTGTCGGTGGTCAAACCCGTATGCCTAAAGTACAGGAAACGGTACAGGAATTTTTCGGCAAAGAGCCACGTAGAGATGTGAATCCTGATGAAGCGGTTGCAATGGGCGCGGCACTTCAAGGGGGGGTACTCGGTGGTAGTGTTACTGATATTTTACTGCTTGATGTCACTCCATTATCGCTAGGTATTGAGACAATGGGCGGTGTAATGACCAAGCTTATTAAAAAGAATACGACTATTCCTACCAAGGCAAGTCAGGTTTTTTCTACGGCTGAAGATAATCAAGCTGCGGTAACGGTGCATGTGCTTCAGGGGGAACGCGATGTTGTTACTGGTAATAAATCATTAGGTCGCTTTGACCTGCAAGATATTCCGCCAGCACCACGCGGTATGCCACAAATTGAAGTGAGCTTTGATATTGATGCCAATGGTATCCTCAATGTATCAGCGAAAGATAAGGCAACGGGTAAAGAACAATCTATTGTGATTAAAGCATCCAGTGGTTTGTCTGATGACGAAGTGGATAAAATGGTTAATGATGCAGCTGCTCATGCTGATGAAGACAAGAAAATCATTGAGCTCGTTGAATCACGTAATAAAGCGGATGGCATTATTCATGGCACTGAAAAAGCGATTAAAGATTTGGGTGATAAAGTTTCTGCTGATGAACAGAAACGCATGACTGCCTTGATTGATGAGGCTAAAGCAGCAGTGAAAGGTGATGATAAAGCATTGATTGATACGAAAGCTGAGGAGTTAGCTGAAGCATCAGGCCGTATGGCGCAAGAAGCTGCTGCAAAAGCGGAAGAGGCGAATGCACAAGGCGAAGGTGCTGCTGATGCAGGTAGTGATAAGAAAAAAGATGATGCAAAAATCAAATGATGATGATGTTGTTGATGCTGAGTATGAAGAAGTTGAACCTGCTAAAAAATCATAAATACTAAAAAGCCACAGGCGCTGGTTTAGTGTATTACATGTAGGTAAATATGAGGCGCGGATCGTTGTAAAACATCCGTGCCTTGTTCTGTTAATGCGAGTTACTTTGATAAATCTGGATTATGTCTAAACAAGATTATTACGAAACACTGGGCGTACAGCAAAATGCCAGTGATAGCGATCTACGAAAAGCCTATCGTCGTAAGGCGATGAAATTACATCCTGATCGTAATCCTGATGATGCGGCGGCAGAAGATAAGTTTAAAGAAATTCAAAAAGCTTATAGTGTGCTAAAAGATTCACAAAAACGTGCAGCATATGATCAATTTGGTCATGCAGGTGTTGATCCTTCTGGAGCGGGTGGCGGTGCAGGTGGTGCAGGCGCAGGTTTTGGTGATATTTTTGGTGATATTTTTGGTGATATTTTTTCAGGTGGTGGCAGAGGTGGTCAGGGAGGGGGCGTGCGTCGTGGCAGTGACCTACAATATAACCTTGAGTTAACACTTGAGGAAGCTGCTTTTGGCACTAAAGTTGATATTCGTATTCCTAATGCAGAAAAATGTGAACCTTGTAATGGAACAGGTGCTAAAAAAGGTACTCACCCTGAGACCTGCTCAACGTGTCATGGGCAAGGGCAAGTACGGATGCAGCAAGGTTTCTTCTCTGTACAGCAGCCTTGCCCACAGTGTCGTGGTACGGGAAAAACCATTGCTGATCCGTGTAATACCTGTCATGGACAAGGACGGGTTGAGAAGTCAAAAATACTTTCGGTTACCGTTCCAGAAGGCGTTGATACAGGGGATCGCATTCGTTTATCGGGTGAGGGTGAAATGGGGGGGCATGGAGGAGTGTCGGGTGATCTTTATGTGCAAGTGCATGTAAAAGAACATCATTTGTTTACCCGTGAAGGTAATGATTTGCATATTCAAGTCCCATTACGTTTTACAACGGCTGCTTTGGGGGGAGAACTCACGGTGCCAACCTTAAAAGGTAAGGTGAAGTTGAAAATTCCTGCTGAAACTCAAACAGGTAAACGCTTTCGTGTCGGAGGAAAAGGTATAAAATCAGTGCGTAGTAGTCAAGTTGGTGATTTGTACTGTCATATTATTCTTGAAACACCTGTGAATTTAACCAAGGAACAAAAAGAATTATTAGAAAAATTTGAAGAAACGATGGGGAAGGGGGGAGGGAAACATAGCCCGAAAGAACATAGCTGGACAGATTCTGTTAAGTCAAAGTTTAAAGATTGGCTCGATAATTAGGGATTTTTCATATTAAATTAAAAATTCTGCCTGATAGGATTTGCCCTTCAATCTTACTAAACTCGCTACGCTCAAACAACGTTCGGTTTCAGTGAAATTCCT
>CAYNGN010000105.1:0-4574 GCA_964396615.1 uncultured Thiothrix sp.
CGTTATGACCGATCTTACCCCGCAGGATATTACAGCTATTGAGAACAAGCTTACCGCAGCACGCACCAAGCTCATACTGGATAAACCTTTTCTTGGTGCGTTAGTGCTACGCTTACCGTTACAAAATGCAGATCCCACATGGTGTGCCACCACAGGCACAGATGCCAAAAAGTTTTACTATAACTCGGCCTATATTGATGCGCTAAGCGCAAAAGAAACCCAATTTATTCTGGCACATGAAGCCTTACATTGTGCCCTATCGCATTTCTCACGCCGACAACATCGGGTAAAACATCGCTGGGATCTTGCTTGTGACTATGCGATTAATCCTATTTTAGTTGAAGAAGGTTTAGCCGCTCCGCCCAATGCGCTCATTATGCTGCAATACAAAGACATGAGCGCGGAAGAAATCTACCCGTTAATTGCTGATAATGATATGAGTGATACGCTTGACCAGCATTTATACGATAAAGAAGATAATCCCAGTGAGGGCGGACAAGATACCAGCGATAACCCGTTAGATAATGAAGGCTCCAACGATTCGCCCTCAAAAGCACAAAACAATCCTGATGCCAATCCTGATTCAGATAGCGATACAGGGGGTAATAGCAATAAGCAAGAATTCGACGAAAATGCAGGAGGTGCGCCCCCTCCTCCACCCTTACAACAGCAAGAAGCTGAAGAGCTAACCTTACAGTGGCAACAGCGCCTCGCAGGTGCAGCACAGCAGGCTGAACAAGCAGGCAAGCTAAGCGCCATTATGAAACGCCTGATTGAAGGCACTTTACATCCCACTTTACCGTGGCGCACACTACTCGCACATTATATGAGTGCAATGGCAAAAGATGATTATAGTTATACCCGTCCCTCAAGTCGTCGAGGCGATCCTGCGATTTACCCACGCTTAAAAAGCACCCAAATTAATGCTGTTATTGCCGTTGATGTTAGTGGCTCTGTAGGTGATAAAGAATTGAATGAATTTCTCTCTGAAGTCAATGCGGTCAAAGCACAAGTACGTGCCAGAATTACCTTGCTCCCCTGCGACTCTGAACTAATTGAAGGCAGTCCGTTTATCTTTGAGCCGTGGGACGAAGTGACCATGCTAAAGGATGTCAAAGGCGGAGGGACAACGAGTTTTATCCCCGTATTTGACTGGATTAACCAGCAAGACCAAGCACCTGATATTGTCATTTATTTTACGGATGCTTATGGTATTTTTCCCGCGCAAGAACCGTATTATCCTACGATTTGGTTAATTAAAGGCAAGCAAGACGTACCGTGGGGACAGCGAGTTCAGTTAAACTAGTGAAGCACTCAATTAAAAACGTCGAATAGCGACACCCAGAATCGAATAGTCATGCGGGACATCATAACATTTCTTTACTACTTTTAAGCTAACGCAAGTTGCTCCACCTGCTTTTTCATCACTTCAACAATGGCATAAATCCCCACATGTCGATTAGGACTGAGGTTTTCTGCCAACTGAATACGTTCAAATAACTCATCCACATCAATCGCTATAATTTGTGCAGCTGTTTTTCCTGAATATAGTTGTACCAATAAAGCCACCACCCCTTTAATAATGGAGGTATCGCAATCACCATGAAAACAAATTGGAGTAGAATGACTTGAAGAGTCAAGGTCAGGATAAGCATATACCCAGACCTGACTCATACACGGTATAACACGATTTGCCTCGGTTTTTTCTGTCTCGGGCATGACTGTAAGCGCTTCACCCAGTTCGATTAGATATTGATAACGTTGATCCCAATCCCCCAATAATTCAAAATCGTCAGCAATCGTGTCTAGTGTGGTGTTCATTTTATGTTAAATGACTCACCGCAACCGCAAGAATTTACGGCATTAGGGTTGCGGAACTCAAAACCTTCATTGAGGGCATTTTCTCTTATATAATCAACTTCAGTACCTGCTAATAATACTAAATGGTCATTATTAACAATAACTTGTGCCTGATGATGGGTAAACACCTGCTCGTTATCCTCCACAGTATCGGCATAATCCACCACATAGCCAAAGCCATTACAGCCATATTTTTGTACCCCAAGGCGTAAACCAATACCGCTGCCTCGTTTTGCTAACATTTTTTGCACATGCTGTGCGGCTGCTTTTGTTAATACAATTGTCATTTTTTGATCTCCATTTTCATATAAGCCCAACGTTTACTACAATAAACCCAGTTGCAATTTCGCCTCATCACTCATACATGCTTGCGACCAAGGAGGTTCCCATACCAATTCAACGATTGCATCACTCACCCCTGTCACTGACCGAACGACTGCTTTTACTTCTGCAGGCAATGCTTCAGCCACAGGGCAAGCAGGTGCGGTTAAGGTCATTTTAATCGTCGCAAAAAAATCATCATTAATCTCAATGGCATAAATCAACCCCAAGTCATAAATATTGACGGCAATTTCTGGATCACGTACTTCTCTAATGGCATCAATAATACTATTTTTCAAGTTATCTTTATCCACAGGTTCAGTAGGATTAATGATTGTTTTGCTTTGTTTTGCTAATTTTGCCAGTTTAAACACGTTAATTGCCCTCACTTAATGTTGACTATGACCCATAGGAAGCAGCCTTTGTTCCAATAAAGCATCAAGGTGATCACGTAACGGTTGCCACTGAAAACGCTCCAGTATTTCTGCGATAAACCCCTGACAAATCATTTGCTGTGCTTGCGCTTCACTAAGTCCACGTGAACGCAAATAAAACAGCATAGCTTGGTCTATTTGCCCTACGGTTGTGCCATGACTGCATTGCACATCATCGGCATTAATTTCTAATACGGGTTTGGTAGCTATTTCAGCGTCGCGCGATAACAATAAATTAGCATTGTTAAGATGCGCATCTGTATGTTGTGCATCAGGATGAACAATCACTGAGCCGTCAAAAACAGCACGTCCATGACCATTAACAATGCCTTTGAAAAATTCACGACTGGTACAATGCGGGGCACGATGGGCTACATTCAAATGATTATTACTCACCTGATGATCACCTGCGAGATACAAACCACTCAGCTGACAATCAGCCTGTTCACCAACGAGCTCAATATGAAACTCGGTACGTGACCATAACGCGCCTAATGAGGCGGTTGTACCAATATAGCGACTCGCTTTACCTTGCTGTACATATAAACAGGCAAGGTGGCAGGCATGTTGGCTTTCATTCTGTAAACGTTGATGGGATAACTGTGCCTTTTCAGCCAGAAATACCTCGGTCACGCTATTGTTGAAACATAAGGTATCACCAATGGCTGCATAGCTTTCTACCACGGTTGCACTAGCCCCTGCTTCGACTATCAGCATATTTCTGGGTTGAGAAAGATGTGCTTCGGCAAAGGTTAATGAAATATTGAGCAGTTCAATTGGCTGCTTTATAACGGTTTGGGCAGCGATTTTAATCACCACACCATCGTGTAACATAGCGGTATTTAAAGCGCTAAACCAATGTTCCGTTTCACCCGAAAGTGTGCCAAGATGTTGCATCACTGTTTTATCGCCTCGTGCTAACGCAACGTTGAGACTTTCAATATGCAAACCCTTACGATCAGGAATATGCGATAAGTGTGCTTGATAACAGCCGTTATATAACACAATGCGAATACCATCCGTTTCACCCAGTACTAAATGCGCGATATCATCATCATGTAAAGCAACGTCTTCATCCAGAGAAGCAAATGCATGATCAAATAAAGGATTTAAGGCGGTGTAATGCCATGCTTCTATTTTTCGATGCGGGAGTTTATGCTGTTGTATATATTGCATCGCTTGTTGCTGAATCGGTAGGACAGGCAAAGCGGTATTGGCTTGTGTGGTAGATGCCAAGGACTGATAGTGATGGTGTAATGCGCTATGATTGATCATGCGGCGGCCTCGTTGGTAATCCAGCCATAACCCTTTTTCTCTAGTTCTAAGGCTAATGATTTATCACCCGTACGCACGATACTGCCATTGGCAATCACATGGACAAAATCAGGTTCAATATAATCCAATAGGCGTTGATAATGGGTGACAATAATCATCGCTCGGTCAGCTCGACGTAAGGTATTAACACCTTTTGCAACGATGCGTAAGGCATCAATATCCAGCCCTGAATCGGTTTCATCCAGAATGGCGAGTTTGGGTTCTAGTAAGGCCATTTGCAAAATTTCATTACGCTTTTTCTCGCCCCCTGAAAAACCAACATTGAGCGAGCGTTTGAGTAAACGATCATCCATCTCCATCATCGCCAAAGTAGCACGAATGTGCTTCATAAAACCCAGTGCATCTAATTCTGCTTTGCCTTGTGCAGTTCGAATGGCATTAAGCGAGGCTTTCAGAAAATACATATTATTCACCCCTGGAATTTCAACGGGGTACTGAAAGGCAAGGAAAATCCCTTGACAGGCACGTTCTTCAACCGATAAGGCCAATAAATCTTCACCTAGATAGGAAACAAATCCTTGTGTCACCTGATAATCATCATGACCCGCAAGCACATTGGCAAAGGTGCTTTTGCCTGAACCATTTGGCCCCATCAACGCATGAATTTCACCCGCTTTTACTTCC
>CAYNGN010000105.1:4584-7600 GCA_964396615.1 uncultured Thiothrix sp.
AAGATTGCGTAGGATGGGTTTTCCCGCAACGGATACGTGTAGATTTTTTACGGATAACATGGTTGTGCCTCACTAATTTAATTCACTTTAACCGACTGCTCCTTCCAAGCTCACTTCTAATAACTTACGTGCTTCAACCGCAAACTCCATCGGTAATTGATTAAACACATCCTTACAAAAACCATTGACGATCATTGATACGGCATCTTCTTCGGTTAAACCGCGTTGTTGACAATAAAACAATTGCTGTTCATCAATCTTCGAGGTTGTGGCTTCATGTTCAACCGTCGCTGTTGGATTAACCACTTCAATATAGGGAAAGGTATGAGCGGCGCAACGATTGCCGATTAACAAGGAATCACACTGGGTATGGTTACGTCCATTTTCCGCACCTTTATTCATCCGCACTAAACCGCGATAAGTATTCACGCCTTGATCAGCGGAGATGCCTTTTGAAACGATGGTACTGCGAGTGTTATCACCAATGTGATACATCTTCGTCCCTGTATCGGCTTGTTGATGTCCACGCGTGACAGCAACAGAATAAAATTCTCCGATGGAGTGATTGCCTTTTAAAATACAACTGGGGTATTTCCATGTAATGGCCGAACCTGTTTCAACCTGCGTCCATGAAATTCGGGAACGATCGCCTTTACACAAGCCACGTTTAGTAACGAAGTTATAAATACCGCCTTTGCCCTGCGCATCACCGGGATACCAGTTTTGTACGGTGGAATATTTAATTTCTGCATCTTCGAGTGCAATCAATTCAACTACTGCGGCATGAAGCTGGTTTTCATCGCGCATGGGGGCTGTGCAGCCTTCCAGATAACTGACATAACTGCCTTTTTCGGCAATAATCAATGTGCGTTCAAACTGTCCTGTTTTCGCTTCATTGATACGAAAATAGGTGGATAACTCCATCGGACAACGAACGCCTTCAGGGATGTAAACAAACGTACCGTCGCTAAACACGGCTGCATTAAGTGCGGCAAAAAAGTTATCGGTGTAGGGTACAACGGAACCAAGATAGCGTTTAATCAGTTCAGGATGTTCTTTAATCGCCTCGGAAATAGAACAGAAAATAACCCCAGCGCTAGCTAGTTCTTTTTTGAAGGTCGTTGCTACGGAAACACTATCAAATACCACATCAACGGCGACACCTGCCAACATTTTTTGTTCTTGAAGGGGAATGCCTAACTTGTTATAAGTCTCTAGTAAAGCGGGGTCTACTTCATCCAGACTTTTTGGTGCATCATCTTGGGACTTTGGTGCAGAAAAATAGGAAATCGCTTGGAAATCAATGGCGGGATATCTGAGCTTAGCCCACTTAGGTTGTTTGTCTTGCAGCGTTAACCAGTGCTGATAAGCCTTTAACCGCTTTTCAAGCATGTACTCAGGGTCTTGTTTTTTAATAGATAACTTGCGAATAACAGCTTCATCCAAACCGGGTGGGAAAGTCTCGGTTTCAATGTCGGTTACAAAGCCTTCTGAATAGCCACTTTCGACAAATTCTTCTACGGTTGTATTGGCGTTTTCCATATGATTAAACCTAGGATGTATAATACTTGACTAAAACACTAGGTTAATTGTAGTCTCTTTTTAAAAGCGAGGGGATATACCCTGAAAAGCATGTAACAATTGGGTTCGTTTCTTGGTGATGTGATTGGAGGTTATGAGAGGAATCATTCTCAAGTGTGTTTTGAATACACACATTCTCCCATAATATGTGTTGCGCTAATGGCTCGGTCATCACCTAATATCATCAGTGCAAATAATACTTCCTCGATAGTGTTGGCTACTTCAATACGGTGTTTTATCAAGGGTGTTGCCTGATAATCCATGACAATAAAATCGGCTTCTTTTCCGGCAACGAAATTACCTATTTTGTGATCAAGGTAGAGCGCTTCTGCACTTCCTAGTGTTGCTAGATAAATACCTCGTGAAGCGGGTAGGGTATTACCTATAAGCTGCTGCACTTTGTAAGCTTCATTGAGCGTTTGCAGCATACTAAAACTGGTGCCGGCCCCTAGGTCGGTTGCCAGACCAACGCGTACATTGTTATTTTTCATGCGGTCTAAATCAAACATGCCGCTACCAAGAAATTCGTTAGAGGTGGGGCAAAAAGCAAGCGCTGTGCCTGTTTGTTGTAGGCGTTCGATATCATCATCATTTAAGTGGATACCATGCGCATAGACTGAGCGGTCACGTAGCAAACCATAGTGATCATAGACATCAAGATAACTGCGGCTCCAGGGGAAGAGTTTGGCAACCCAGGAGACTTCTTTTTTATTCTCGGCAACATGACTATGGATATAGGTATCCGGGTATTCAGCAGCTAATAGACCTGCCTGAGTGAGCTGTGCTTCCGTTGATGTGGGTGCAAACCGAGGGGTGATAGCATAATGTAGACGATCGTTTTTATGCCATTTTTCGATCAGCTCCTTGCTTTGTTGATAACCTGTTTCCGCAGTATCTTGAAGAAAATCTGGGGCGTTTCTATCCATCAGGACTTTGCCAGAAATCAGGCGCATATTGCGTTTCTGTGCAGCTGCAAAAATGGCATCGACAGAGCCAGGATGTATGGTCGCCATGACACATGCAGCAGTGGTGCCATTTCTAAGGGATTCATCCAGAAAAAACTCAGCTACGTTCTGAGCATATTCATAACTTTCAAATTTTGCTTCGGCGGGGAAGGTATATTTGTTTAGCCATTCCAGTAATTGCTCTCCGTAGGATGCAATAATTTCAGTCTGCGGATAGTGGGTATGGCTATCAATAAAACCGGGGATGATTAATTTTCCGGTGTAGTCTTTTATGGTGGTGTCAGTAGGCAACTGTTTTAGTAGTTCTTCAGCAGGCCCGACTTGTGATATATGACCTTGTTCGATGATCATTAGGCCATCTTTGAAATATTCAGTAGCGGCGTTGTCATTGTTGTTGCCCGGGTCACGTAGGCAATGATATATCGAGCTGCGGAATACTTGGAGAGATTTGGCTGATGTCATGGTGAAAG
>CAYNGN010000106.1:0-7581 GCA_964396615.1 uncultured Thiothrix sp.
CAACGAAAAGCTATACATCCGCTTTTTTGGCAATAGCTTATAAGCAATAATCCACAACAAAACAATCGCACTTAATGCCGCATTCACCAAAGAGAACAACCAAATAAGGTATAAAACAACCGAGCCAGAATAACGCCCTGTTTCTTCATGGTTAAAACAATACATAAGCAACATACAACTGATGAGTAGCCAACTAAGAATCAGGCTGCTATGTGCAGCAAAACGATGCCGTTTGACCGTTTCAGCATCAGGAAAAAGTAATCCACGTGCCAAACCAAAAATCAAAAAGAGCAAGAGAGCATACTGCAAACTCTGTAACAAAATCGGCGAAGCATTCGACTGTGTAATAACGACGGTTAACCACATCGCAAATAATGCAAATAGCACAGGAGAAACACGCTTTATACCACATAAAGTAGTCATAAACGATGGTGACGCAGATTCTTGTACGGGCAAGGCTAACAAGCGTCTTTTGCGAGACCAAAATATCCCCAAACCTGCACCGATAAGGGCAAACAAGAGCCAGGACATTTTCATTTTATGATAAATTTTTTCGAGGATGGGTTGGATGGTCTTAAATTCGTGTTGCAGACTGGTATCATCCAATAACAACAAACGCTCTACGCGCGGCAACAATGAATGTTCTTGTGCAAAAAACTGTTTTTTTACGAGGTCTTGCCGAAATAAATCAACCTCTTCGGCGAGTTGATTCAGTTGGATTTTAAGCAAACTACAGCGTTTTAACGCGGTATCAATAACACGGTATTGATTGGCTAATTCCATTCTTTTTACTTGAATTGCATGATCTTCTTCGGCTTGTTTTTCCCCAAGTAAGTCTTGGCTTTTTTGATTGCTTTCAAGTCGTGTAGTGTTATCGGTAATACATTGCTCAAGCGGGTAATCTACTTCGACTATTTGGTGATGGAAATCATCCAGTGCCTTGGTTTTTAGGTTTTCATAGCCCAACGGTTTTAGTTGTTTGAATGCTGTTTTTAGTTGTTTATAGCGAGCTTGTAAATTGTCTTGCAACTCGGTTTTCTGCTTGGTTTGCGTTGTTTCTTCAGCAGCGAAAACACCATTTGATCCCCAAACTAATAACACGTTTGCAAATAAAAAACACACAATAGCGCGGGGGAAATAATTCATGCTTGCCTTGTCAATGAAGATACACTCAGAAATGACTAAAAGATAACATGAACAATCCCACTTAATGCGAATTATTTTTTAAGCCTACTTATATCAATATTCAGATAATTATATTCACACTTTGTCATTCAGCAAGCCATCCCGCTAATCATGTGGATTATTTATGCGACCATTTACCTGACTCACTGTAGTTCCAGTCTTCATTTCTCGCTTTCCATAAGCCCATTTTACGCAACGCCTCAAATTGCGACATATGTCCTTCAGTGACTTGTAAGTCTAATGCACAAGAGACGATCGAATGATCTTTGGTTTTTAGAGCTATTTTATTTAATAACGCAAGTACTTCGTCAGTTAAGACAACACGACGATTTTCTGTATAACTCTCTTGAAAACCAATAGCAGCAATAATTAAATCAGGTCGCCGACTTTTTAGTGACAATAAACTCAAATCGAAAACATCAGGGATCTCATAATAGTGAGTAATATTACTCAATATATCAAGACAAGCCGTCTTTCTTCTAGTTCTGAAATTATCTTTGGGCATGCTGAAGCGAAACGTCTCAATCGCAAAACTCGCCAATTGTAACGTGGTAATATATTTTTCTTGTTCTTTCTGGTTTGGGGCGCTCTCGATTAAGTCTTTATTTAAACAAAGCGCTTCATCATATGAACATGATGGTGCAAGGCCAATAGAATGTTCAAGTAATACATCAAACATAGCATCTTCAATACGTTGCTTATTTTTTCCAATGACTTTCATGACTTTTCTTTCTAATGAAAATATCGTTTCCAGATCATCAAGTGTGGCATGGTGATAATAAAAATGGTGTGAAAACTCCGCTACTTTTTCAAACAACTTACTTCTCTTGTCTTTGATGAAAGCAGCATAAATATCGTTACATAATTGACTAATCATTGATAAATTCCAGATAAATCCTAATAATTTTTAGCAGCTTGTAAGTTCCAGCACATCATTCAACCTCTATAAAAATGAGGGTGGATAAAAAGGTTAAATTGACTGGAATCCTTTCTCTGTAATTTAAGACGATCGACATTCCATTGGGCAATGGATTTATTTATGGAAGGTGGTGAAAAACAGACAAATGGTATTAGTAAAAAGCAAAAATATTGATAGACCTAACAAGCAATCATTAACATACAACGATTAAGGATTTATTTAAACGTACCTTGCGAAGCTATTGTTAGGTATAGCCAAAAGTCGTAACAAATAGTCATTCCGCTAAGCTTTAGGATCTTCGACCCTATTGCTATAGCAGAGTCCGATAATTGCGTTCACAGTATCAATGACCTCGCGGCTTGACCTTTGTTGCCTTATGAATGGTTATTGACCAAAAATCATATTATTTTCTTTCCACTATCGTTTTTTCATCGAAGGGCATAGAATATTCATTTAGATAATTTGATTTACAATGGGGTTTAAAAGCGCACAAATGCAACCATTCACTAACCATAATAACAACAAGCAACTCCCCTTTAGGGAAGCACTCATTACCTTAAGGCTAGGTGCCTTAGTAGTGCATTTAAGTAACAGTGATATACAAGGAATCGAAAATGCCAGTGACATACAAGCTCGGCTAAAAAAGAGCATCAGCCGCCACAGCATTTTTTCTCCTGAAGAAAAAGCACACCTTCATATTTATCTATTGCAACGCTTAAAAGCACTAGAAAACATACTGGAAATAAAAATGGAGTTAACACGTTTAGTGTTAAGTAAAAAACGTAGAGTACGCCATATTTTACTCAGCATTATCTTTGCTAATGGTTATCACACCCTCGCTAAACAGCAACACATTGAAAAGCTGTATCTCTCATTAGGCTTAAATAAACTCATGCTAGAGGATGATATTAATGCCTTATTTTCTACAAACGTAGCACCTAAAAACAAAAAAATAAACGTTCAAACTAACATTCAAACTAACCTTGCAACGAATGATGAAAAACGACTATTGAATATTAAACATGCTCCCAAAAAACAAATAAAATCGTCTCCGTCATCAGAAAGAGTAACTGCAAATTATAAGCAACAAAGTTTAACGAATAAGCGAATAAATCTATACAACCACTTACTTAAAAAAGAAAAGCACTCAAAAAAAGAATTTAACCAGCTATGCCGGCATTATAAACTAACCTCTAATGGGGCAATCGAAATTATTAATAACTGGGCTTATCAACAAATAGGAACTCCCGTATTAGCTGAAAAAGAGAGTGTTATTGTGGTGAATACGGATATCGCCATCAAAATTCAACAAAAATCCATAATTACCCCCTCCAAAATACATCATTCAGCATAGTAGTAAACCGTAAAAAACCATGAATATAATAAAAACTATTGAGTGTACAAGATACCTCCTGTATATTTTACATTTACGTCTATCTATTTTTTGTGACGTAAGGATATAAAGGTATAAATAACACTCACACCATTTGGTGCTTTGATAGGATAATTTCTATCAAAGTGAAATAATCAAAATATCGACGTTTAAGGCTAAGGGCATGACTAAAATGACAACCCTCTTCCCTATTTTTAAAATAAATACGTTCGTTTATTGACGATAACGCCAAAATACAAAACAATATAAAGAAGCATACCAATCATTTATTATAAAATTATGACTGAATAAATATTTACGAAATATAGAAAAAACAATATTTAACCGCATAAAGTAACAAAAAAGCTATAGATTAAATGGGGCAGCAGCATGAAAAAACGACGGCATTTTTTTTCTTTTATTACCTTTATTAGCATAGTAACAATAACATCTGTTATAAGTATGGGTAAAGCATTAGCAGAGCGACAATCAACAATTAATAATGCTAATCACTATCATCAACTTAAATTTAAAACAACATTCGACTCCACTGCTGCTTATTATCCAGCACATAATAATATCAATACCGGAACGGCCTTTATCTATCAACAAGAAGGTAGCAGTGTCATAAAAAAGAATTTCTCAACAGCCACTAAGCGTGTAAAAGAAGCAACCTTAGCATCAACAACAGAAAACCCATTTAAGGCATTATATCCGCATATTTATACAGCTAATCATAGAGAAATACTATTACAATGCCCAATGCTCAGCTTCCCATTTGAACTAGACAATGATCCCAGCACCCAAGAATGGCTGGTCTCTAGTTCAACGTATTTTTGTCTTGGAACAAATAAACAAGGCATTGATCATGATGCACATATGTGGCTACTGCAAAAACAAAGCAATGATCATTATCAAATTCTCATGGAAGGCGATAGTTTAATGGTTATTAACAACCTTAATCCGAAAAATAATCAATATACGAATCAAACACACAATAAGCACGATAATAAACACAATTACAATTCCATTGAATCATACCTTTATCTCAATAGAGCACAGAGCGAACTAAGCAGTAAATGTGGGGGAACTAAAAATAAATGGCATTATAGTCAAGGGTATTATCAACTGGAAAAAACAGAATATCACACGCGTGATTGTGATTATCAACGTTCACGTGGCAACATGATGGATTTTTACCATGTGAGCTTTATTAAAGCGGTTAAACCAGATGCTGATAAGCTTATGCAGCCCTTTAATTAATCGTATAAACTGCTCGCCCTCTTTTATTTATAGAGTGAAGCTTGCTATAGAGAGTCAGATAACTACGTTCACAGATTAGAAGCAAGTCATGTGGATTATCTGAACATCTATAAATATGCTTATCGATATACCTCAAGCTTCCTAATAATGGACATCGCAATAGGCGCTATTATAATCCCTTTTGCACTAGGAATATAAACTCTCAATACAAGACTATTTTTTCTTATTTCAACCAGCGTTCCTCTTAAAATCTCACCATCTTTTTTCATAACCCTAACAGGTCTGCCTTTCACTGTATGAGCATCTGCTAACTTAACGAATTGGTAAGCCTTACTATTAAATTCATTTTGCTGCTCTCTTGCTCCATCAGGAAGTAGTGATACTTCAGAATAAAGAATAAATTCATCTTCATGCTTATCATCGACTACACCCTGTTTCATACTCTGTTTTGTTGCAGGAGAAATTGAAGAAAACGAAATAAAAGACTGATTATTTTTAACATAATTCATCATTACATCGACCAACTGGCTATTCTGATACTTATCCAAAGCCCCCCCTCCCGCAAACAAAACCAACCCCATAACCGCTATATTCGCTATGCTTGTAACCAACGCATCTAAAATTCCCATTCCCATTAATAGTAAGAGTAAGACAACATACATTGCTAACGCAGAGACTAAGATAATAATACTATCGTGTACATAATACTTATGCACTCCAAAACCTGTTGCTATGACTAAAAGAACAACCAAAAAAGCCAGCCATACAAAGGGTCGCTTAGCCTTAAATAACCGAGCTAACCCCGCACTAACAAACACGACCATAAGCAGTGAAACAACCAGTAAAATAGGTAAAGCAGATAATAGATTATTCATTATTCATTATTATGCAAAAGATGGTCCATTAAGGAGGAGAAGCTAGAACTGAGCAAGATTTCTCTGATACACTGCGCGGCAACTTGCCGTCATCGCTCTAGAGTAGTAATTCAACAGCGGAAAGCGTCTTAAATACTTAAGAAAAAACGTACAATCACAACCCAATACAACAATAACAACAACATAGAAAAACTAATGAAAAATAAAATATCTATTGGCCTAGGCTGCCTTTTTATGGGCATTCCCCTTCCTACCTATATTCATAATGCATTAAACACGCTACAAAAAAGCAATGGTTTTAGCATATTTGATACTTTTTATGTATATGGTGCAGGTGGTCATATCACCCTAACATTATTAATGCTGATAACATTAGGGCTATTTCTTATCGCCACAAAAGAACTCTGTGGTGTCATGCTTCATTCAACACCGTCAGCATCTTATAAAAAATTATAAATTTCAATAAATTAAATTTGCCCGTTTCCTTCGACTTCGCTCAGAGAACTCGTTCCCTGAGCGGAGCCGAAGGAAACGGGAACGACGCTAAAAATACAAAAATAAAGTTAAAGTGTCACTTGTTATTCTTTAACTATTTATTGGCAAAATCCAACATTCTCTGCGTCGAGCGTAATGCTTTAATCCTCACCTCTTCATCAAGATGAATTTCATTGCTTCCTGTTTCCAATACATGTAACAAATTATGCAAACCATTCATCGCCATCCATGGACAGTGTGCACAACTTTTGCAAGTTGCCCCTTCACCATGTGTAGGCGCTTCAATCAAGGTTTTATCAGGCACTAGCTGACGCATTTTATAAAAAATACCATTATCCGTTGCCACAATAAACTGCTGATTAGGTAACTCTTTTGCTGCCTTAATAATCTGTGTCGTTGAACCCACCACATCAGCCAATAATAACACCTCTTCAGGGGATTCAGGATGTGCCAATACGGCAGCTTCAGGATACTCCTCAATCAAATTGCCTAAAGAACGCGACTTAAATTCATCATGCACAATACAAGAGCCTTGCCACAACAACATATCCACGCCTGTCACGCGCTGGATATAACGCCCTAAATGCTTATCAGGTGCCCATAAAACCTTCTTGCCTTGCTCACCGAGCCATGTCACCAACGTCAACGCAATGCCTGACGTGACCACATAATCCGCCCTAGCCTTTACGTCTGCGCTGGTATTGGAATAGACCACTACCGTATGATCAGGATGTTGATCACAAAAGTCGTTAAACGAGTCCGCTGGACAACTCAAATCCAACGAACATTCAGCGGCTAAATCAGGCATCAACACACGTTTTTCAAGATTAAGAATCTTTGCCGTCTCGCCCATAAAGCGCACGCCCGCAACAACGAGTGTCTGCGCAGTATGCTCATTACCAAACTTAGCCATATCTAACGAATCAGAAACATAGCCTCCTGTTTCTTCCGCTAACTCCTGTAAGTCCTCATCAACATAATAATGGGCTATTAAAACAGCATTTTGTGCGGTTAATTGCTGTTTTATTTTGTCTTTAACCGCTTCTTTTTGTTCTGGCGTATAATGCGGACGCAGTGATTCAATCTCTGCGGTAATTGGTGTTTCAAAGACAGGAACAGCAGGTGCAACCAATGGGTTCGACATAAATACAGACTCCTAAAAGGGGGGGAAATAAAAATCATGCCCAAAATCCACTTAATGGCGCATGCATTATCCCAACGCACAGTAGCAATATTTTTTTAGCGAGTAAATTTCCGTATGAAACGCGTCGTCATTAACATGACATTAGCCATGCCATGTGGCCCATAGGGTTCATAGGCTTGCAAGCGACTTATTTTTCCATCTCTGAGTTCAAAGACAAACATTTGCTGGAAATTTAACTTTTTCCCATTTGGTAATTCATGCGCTCTTACTTTAAAACGCCAAAACCACAAAAAACAGTCTTGGTTATGTCTAAGGAGTAAGCATCCTT
>CAYNGN010000107.1:0-5153 GCA_964396615.1 uncultured Thiothrix sp.
CTTTTTCGATGACAGCGCCAAACAATCGCCTGCGGATTTGCGGGTACGCTGTCGGCGTTTAGTGCGCGAAACAGGCAAACCGTTAACCGCGATTTTAATTGATTATGTGCAATTGATGCACGGCGCAACGGGCAAAGCGTATGCTAATCGTGAGGCGGAAGTTTCCGCTATTTCGGGTGATATTCGTGCCTTAGCCAAGGATTTTGATTGCCCTGTGCTTTTGTTATCACAGCTCAATCGCTCGGTTGAAACGCGCCCGAATAAACGCCCCATTATCTCTGATCTGCGTGAAAGCGGTGCATTGGAACAGGATGCCTCCTGTGTCGTGTTTATTTATCGGGATGAGGTTTATTACGAAAACAGCAAAGATAAAGGCATTGCTGAATTGATTATTGCTAAACACCGTGGTGGTAAAACAGGCACGATTCGCTGTGCTTTTGTCGGTGAAAATCAGCGCTTTGTTGATGAAAATGAACAGACCGCAGAGGGCGCTTAAGCATGAGTTTACTCATTGTCTTGCCCCGTGAACGGGCAATCCTCTCCAAGCGGCGTGCGATGGATGTGGACGAAAACGAACCGATTATGCACGCGCTTGATAGCGATGTGTTTAACTATCTTTGCAGCAAAACCGATTGGGCATCGGGACAAGTTGGCGTGCGTTCTAAGGTGAGCTATAGCCGTATTGCCTTGGCGCTAACCGAAGATATACCGCGAAAACCCACCCGTAGCCTACGTCAAGTCAAACGAAAATGCGTCTATAACAGCGTACAACGGCTGATCAAAGCAGGTTTATTAATCAGTGAATCCATCACCGAAGAGGATAAAAATGCGTTAATCCTAAGCCGTGTTTTCTGGTTAGACTTGCTCACCTTGCAAGCTTCTTCAACCAATGCAGATAGCCAGCAGTTGGCGGGGTGTCTACGAGAGGTTTTTGGCGATAAAGCCTGTCATAGCACCGTTTTCAAGTCATCGAACGACGATAAAAACCCAACAAGATGTCACGCAGATGGGACATATAAGAGTAACAATCTGTCTAATGCCAAATCCGACCTTTTTTGTTTGCCTCTTACATGGCGCTATGATGAAAAATTAGTGGAATTATTTTTACAAGCCGCAGGCTTTTCAGCCAAACAGATCAAAACCGTGTGGTTTGGCAAATACGTGCAATATTGGTCACGCCGTGATGTGCAACGCACACAGCGAGAATGGTCAGAGCATTTTGCCAATCACATGCAGAGCTACTTACTCCGCCCTGACTTTTTTGAAAAAATGAATGGCATGCTGAATTATTTAGACGACGATACATCCTCAGTCAAAACACGCTCACCACGCTCACGAGGCAAAAGCAGCAAAAAACTCACCGTGCCAATGATAAAAGAAGGGGCGCAATTACAAGCATGGGCAGTGAAGCATGGCTTGCCTGATGCACCTGTCGGGGCGAGTACGACGGAGTATTATCAGTGGTTGTGTAATGTGGTGGAGAGAGCGAATTAATGAGCCATACGAAAAAAACCCAAACTGTGATCTATTTCACAATGTTCAACAATGATGATCCCTATACTGAGTGCATGTTGAATGAAGCAACGCACAAACAAACCCCTTAAGTTGCTTCCTTATTAATAATTTAGCCCCATTTAAATCCAAAGGAATTTATCATGAAAACAGTATCAATGGCTCTTCTTATCACGCTATTAAGCGCAACTGCATTTGCAAGCAACAGTCAAAGCAATACAGCGACACAAACAGCAATCAATGCGAACGTACAACACGGTAATGGCAATGTATCGGTCATCAATTCAACACAAAACCAAACACAATTGAATGATGCGTTGTCAGCAGGTAATGGTCTTAATGTACAAACAAATGCGGCACATCAGGCAGCCGCTAATCTTAATACACAGATAGGGGGTGGCAATGTGAGTGTTATTGAGAATATTCAACGTAGCGCTCAAGCCAATGCAGCGATTGCATTGCCTGCTCAGTAATCGACACTTTGATTGTACTAATATCTTATCTAGCCAACCATTAATGAGTTACAAGATAAAAACTTAAAAAGATACAGCGACGTTCAAAAAGTCATTATCGATAAGATATTGTATTGCCTTACTCCCTAAAGTCAGTTGACGAGAAGTAGTTGTGTTAATCAGAGGATGCAAGCTGATTAAAAGCATGGTAATTTCAGTCATGAGTCGTTGTGTTGATTTCTATGTTTTATCGTAATTATATAGTTTAGCAACGGCTCCTTTTTTTAGTTTATATCCTTGGTGTTTTCGCGAAGGTATTGATGGAATTTATTATTTAACTATTGGTAAAAAATGCGCTCTCTGATCAGCATAATGGTTTGCTTTTCGCTACTCTTAACCCTTTTTCCTAGCATCACTTACGCCACGACACAAAGACTGATCTTAACTGATCTTGCAATAACAAAATCAGCCGCTCCGTATGTTCACATTTTGGAAGATAGTGATCATTCATTAACGCTGAAGCAAATTATGAGTCCTGCCCATCACCAACAGTTTGTTCTTAACACCCAAAAAACACCTAATTTTGGTAGAACAACCTCAGTTTATTGGTTACGTTTCACCTTAAAAAATGAATCCCATCTTAAATGGTATCTGTTAATGGATGCCTTATTGGGTGAGCATCTTCATCTTTATATTGTGCCCAATGACACGAGCGAGCAAACCGCCAGCAACGCTTTTGCTCAGCGGATAACATCTCATCGTCGCGCAGTATGGTCACTAGATTTACCACACAATACGCTGTTTACTATTTACATCCGTGCCAGTAATGGGGGAAAAACGTTAAAACTACCCGTTGAGTTTGTTCCTGCTGATATTTTGTTAGAACAAACCATTGATGATTACCGTTTATTCACTTTTTTACACGCAGCGATGTTGATCCTTGCGCTTTATAATCTGTTTCTGTTTTTCTCCTTTCGAGAAATTAGCTACCTCTCCTTAGTAGGCGTTATTTTATCAACTGCTGCGAGTATCCATATTGGCAATCCTGTTTTTGAAAGCTTAAATTTTTTAAGTAAAACAGATGGCTATTTTTATACCCTACCGCTGCTAATGGTCATTATTTCTTACAGCTTTTTTAGCAAGCAAGTCTTACAAACACAGCAACAAGCGCCTAAGCTGGAGATGGTTTACCGATTATATATTGGCGTTGCCTTGTTATTAATTCCTATTGCAGGATTAATGCCTAGCATTGTCGTTGTGCCGTTAGCAATGGCCGCCAGTCTTTTGTTATTAACCTCTCTCTTTGGTGCTTTTCTTGTTGTAACACAAGGTAATATTATTGCTAAAAACCTCGCTCTAGCAACGCTGGCTGTGGTGCTAGGCGCTCTTCCTGAATTAACAAGCACCTTATTTAACCTATTCTTGTGGACAAATAGCTACAAAGGCATGACTTTAATAGGGGTTGTCTCATCACTGATCTTGCTCTCTTTTGTACAAACTGAACGCACTCGAATGCTACGACAACAGATGGAAAAGACTGAGGCAATTAGCCAAGCGAAAGACAGTTTCTTTGCCTTAATGAGCCATGAATTACGTACACCAATGAATACTGTGCTGGGTGTTAGCACTCTATTAAAATTAAGCACACTTAATAAGAAACAACATGCTTATCTTGAAAAGCTGGAACTATCAGCACGTCATCTGCTGGGATTAATCAACGATATACTGGATACGGCTAAAATTAAAAACAAGCGTTTCCAGTTGGCAAACGAGCCATTCCAACTAAAAATAGTACTCAACAAAGTACAAAACCTTTTGGAAGAACAAGCAACACAAAAAGGCTTAAAACTCATTATTGATGTCAAAGAAAAGCCAAGTCTTGATGATTCCTTATTGGGCGACCCAACACGCTTATCACAAATTCTCATCAATTTAATCAATAATGGCATTAAGTTTACCGAGCATGGTGAAGTAAGGCTTGCTATTCAATTGACACAGAAAACACAGAAAACGTGTTGTTTATTATTTAGAATCAGTGACACAGGTATTGGCATTCCTCAACAACAACAAGCAACTCTATTTGATCCTTTTACGCAAGTAGAACAAGAGCAAGGTAACGCTCATTTTCATCAAGGAACAGGACTTGGTTTAACCATCAGTAAAGGACTAGTAGAAACCATGGGAGGAGAGCTTGAACTTGAGAGTACACTCAATGAAGGTAGCTGTTTCTTTTTTACCTTAACATTTGCATTTGACCATAAGGTTAGCGTTATTGACACAATACCAACATCCAATAAGAACGCCTTAGCAACACTGATTTTACCCAAAAAACTCAATATCTTGTTGGTTGATGACAATGAAATGAATCGCTTTATTGGTCGGGAAATGATTCAGACCATGCAGGGCAAAGTGACACTTGCTCCTAATGGAAAGAGCAGTATTGTACAGCTTCAGCAGCACTATTTTGATGTGATACTGATGGATATTAGTATGCCTGATATGGATGGCTTTGAAGTAACACAGTGGATTCGTACTCAAGGACAAAATCCGCATATCACTATTATTGCGCTAACGGCACATGCGACCGCAACGATTCGCCAACAATGTAAAGACGCTGGAATGGATGGCTATTTATCCAAACCATTTGACTATCAGAGCTTACATCAGGTGTTATGTGAGAAAGGAAACTTTATCGAACACTGATTGAACACTGATTAAACATTGATTAAACATCAACTCCCCCAATCATTAATTCGTTTCTTAAGCCCGCCTCCTAATACAGCATCAGGTGTAACATAAATGTAACGTGGCATTGCTTTTTTACAGAAAATATTTCCATTAAGTGTTTGTAATAAAAATGTTTTTAATGTCACAATAGGAACGAATACGGTGTTATGCCCATTCCCTAATATAATGGAATAACTTACACATTCTAACGGGGCTTTTGGTGAAAAATATAACTTTAGTTATATAGATTGAGTATTTAACTCATGAGATTATCCTAACTATTAGTAATTTTATTTGAAGGGACATAATGAAATTTAAAATATATAACCCCTTATCTATGAAGTATTTATTGATAGTTGATGACCACCCGTTATTTTTACAGGGTATGGTGTTGATAATGCGCTCTTTATTACCCAGCTTCATTGTTTCAACCGCTGCTAGTTTTGCTGAAACCAAACAAAC
>CAYNGN010000107.1:5163-7557 GCA_964396615.1 uncultured Thiothrix sp.
TCAAGAATAAAATCCCTGACCTTCTATTGCTTGATTTACTATTACCTGATCAGGAAGGTTTTGAAGGCTTAAAAGAGCTTACCTATTCTTACCCAAGATTAACCATTGCCATACTTACCTCTTCTGAAGATAAAAAACACATACAAAATGCACGCTACTTTGGTGCTAAAGGCTATATCTGTAAAACATCATCCCCTGATGAGCTATTAATCGCCATAAACAAACTCCTAGCAGGAGAATACTATTTTCCTCAAGACATTTCCCCCTCAAAGCTTTATATACTGAGTAAACAAAAAAAATTTAAACTTACCTCAAGACAGGCGGAAATATTGCATTTGGTCTCCAAAGGTCATAGTAACAAGAACATTGCAAATATATTGTTTATTTCAGAAGGGACAGTCAAGCAGCACCTTTACAAAGTATTTAAAATACTCAAGGTGAAGAATCGCCAGCAGGCAGTACAATATTACAAATCAGTTGATGAATGACTATTGGACAAAAGAAAAACACACTAAAATATTCTTTAATCAATTGATTGACATAAAAAAATACAACATTATACCAATAATTAACCAAGGGTATTTTAAAATGAAAGGGCTAGAAATATTAGTAAATAAAATTGGGAAAAAGCCAGCACAACGTTTTTTAAAATTAGCACAAACCCAATTAGAAGAAGATCACCAACAACTATTGCAACATCTACATGCAAAAGAATGGCAAAAGGCAGCTGATAAAGCGCATTACTTGAAAGCAACAGCCAATTTATATGCTTCAGAGACGTTGCTAAAATATTATGGGTTAATAGTAAAAAATAAACCAGCACTGCAACAAAATACTTTATTTATTGAAGCGCTTAACCAAGAGCTGAAGCGGGTTGAAAAAAATATTCAACTCTTTTTAGAAAAAGAACATTAATTACCGTATGTGAGAAAACTCGTACATATAAATTATTTTGATGTATTTTAGGACTAATTATGAATATCTATGATACGGGAAAATGATGAAAAAAATATTAATTGTTGATGATCATCCTGTTTATTTACAAGGGCTTGCTATGCTAATGAGGGAGTCCTCTTTGGATGTTAGGGTAAATATGGTTGCAGATTTTACCCATGCTAAACAAAAGATTAAACAACAACAACCCGATCTACTTTTGCTTGATCTTATGCTGCCTGATACAAAAGATTTTAACGGTTTGCAAGAGCTTATTGCCGATTACCCATCACTTACCATTGCCATCCTGTCTGCGTCTGAAGATAAAGCACATATCCGAACAGCCATCAAGCATGGTGCTAAGGGCTATATTTTTAAAACACTCAGCCTTGATGAATTGTTAATCGCAATTGAAATAATGCTTTCAGGGGAATGTTATCTACCTGAATGTCAAGTATTGGATATTCAAGAATCTCAGCTCACTAAACGACAAATTGAAATTATTTGTTTAGTTTCTCAAGGATTAAGTAACAAAGAAATCGCTAAAAAATTACATATATCAGAAAGTACTGTTAAAAAACACCTCTATAGTATTTTTAAGAAATTGAAGGTTAAAAATCGTATTCAAGCAATACAATGGATTAAGACTAAAAAAAACCTTGAATGATCAAATATTGACTCTCTTTAAAAAGCATCTAAAAATGATTATTTCCCATCTTATGGAGCAATTTAATTTAAATAAAAACAATCACCTTAAATCATTTTCCCGCATTTGGAACGCCTGTTTATATAAAATTTCATCCGAATATGTACGTTAATGCAGCTTTGAATCAAACGTTTATAGTCCCGCATAGGTCAATCTTTTTAGCTCTTAGTCGAACTTCAAGACTGTTATCATCACTGTCATAACAGTAAAACCTATGCGAGTCTCCCCAGCAGGGCTGGGGGTTTACCAAATTTAATTATAAATTAAGTGCCTCTTTCACATATTTCCACGCCCCTTTTTCAGTAACACTTTTTCTAGTCTCTTTTAACATCGTTTCGTATGTAGCTAAGATGGTAGAAATAGGATTTTCACCACTATAATCACTAGGCATAGCATTTGAAGCATCCATTGTGCCTGTGAACAGATGCAACTCTCCTTTGCTTCCAGCTTCAATGCCAAATCTTGGATTATCCTTCGTGGTGACATCAAATTTTATGTATCTTAGCTTTACCACTTTTCCAAGACTCCTCGGTGAATATATCTGCTGAGGGAACGGGAACGGAGACCTTTTCAGAAATGAAAGGTATTGTTCCGTTATCACTCATCGGATCATTGAACCCATGACCAAATAGTATGGCTGCAGATTAAGGTTTCAGATGTACTGCTATTCATAAAGAGTACGATTTTAAAATTCTGATCAAAATCATTTGTTTGAAGATGTTTCATCATAAAGGCTGCCGAAGTATTATCGACAT
>CAYNGN010000108.1:0-5363 GCA_964396615.1 uncultured Thiothrix sp.
TTGCAATCTTGCGTTGTATCCTTGTGTGTTGCTCGACGTCTTTAATCAACGGTTCACTAAGCTTGGTTTTAGGGTCTTGTTGATCGCTAATTTTTTTGGTTGGATTTGCGTGTAAACGATAGGGTAGCCGTTGTCCTGTTATAAACTGTGGCTCAAATTCTTTTTGTGCCAATACACGGGCTTTCGTTGACTCTAGAAGTGGTTTTTGTGCCGATTGCATTAATACGTGCGCTCCTTGAGCAAGGTGCATGGTTTCAATACGGTACAAACAAGGTAAGGCTTCACCACGCGGTCTATCAGGGAATAACGTCCATAATGCACGATGCCAATGCCATGCATTATCAAGCCTGTGTGGTTTCAGTAACACTTTACTCAAGTACATGATTATCCTCAGTCGTTTTTTCAACATTGAAGGGATGCATATATAATTGACGGGTCGCAAACTGCCGCTTACGTGCATACAAAGGAACATCGCGACGATGGATAATGAGATCATCAGTCGTCACAGGATGATCGCTATAAAGCGTTCCTCCAATAGCATCGAGTAATGAAAAGGCATTATGAATATCCTCGGCTTGTAATTCTGCTTCATAAAGTGGACGCGTAATAGGGCAAGAGCGTCGCCCTAAAAAAGGCATATAAACGGGCTTTTGTACCGCTTTTGCAAGATCATGTCGTGTAAAAATGGCTTTATCTTGTACCTCAAGCAGCACCGTAAAAACAGCATCACAGAGATACTCACGTCGTGATACGACAGGATACTTATTGCGTTTACCATCCACTTTACGTGCATCCATAACCGTATGAAAATCAGTGATACGTTTTACGGGCATACCTGAACGTTTATCCGCTCTAATCACAATGGTAAGGCTTTGTGCCAGTGCATCTAACTGCTGATGATCATGGCGATCAATCCCCAAACAGGCGGCTAATAAGCCAACCATACCGCTACGAGTTGGCATCATTTCGGTATGGCGTAAATCTTCCATTGTATGCCCACCCCATGCTTGCATAACGCCTTGGAGCTTAAGGACAAGATAATGCTTTAACGCATTATTATTGCTCATCACGCGTCTCCTGCATTAGCACGTACCCATGTCATTAATTCAGTGAGTGAGGAGAAAGATTGCAGCCCTTCAATCGCCTCCATCGGTGCTAATTGAAAAACAGCCACTTGCTCATCTAAGCCATAGCCTTGATGTACCTGTTGCCAATAGTCCTGTATGGCATTAATGGAAGGTTTGAGAAAGCCATTTTTATTATGGATGGGGGCTTCAAAGGCATTGGCTAATGAAATAGGGAGGTGACTAAAGCTGACGAGTGCATAATCCGCAAGATTAAACGCCGCATTAGTTTGTTGTTTCGCCGAAGGAACAACTGTCGCCAACATGTGTAAAACATGAGTAGCAATTTCCAGTGCTTTTTCGCGTGTGACATCGCCCAAATTTTCTTGCAACTGAGCAATATTAAGACTCGCATAGCGATAAAAAACCCCTGAACTGAATTCTTGCGTGCCTAAATGCCCTGCGCCTTGCTCGCCTGAGCCTTCCGTTGTTTCACCCACTCGCCGTTTTTGTTGTTCTTCGGCGACTAAATCATCAACAGCGGTAAACCAATCAATATCGGCATCAACAGCATGGGTGGTAATGGCATGGGCAACGGCTAATGCACCATCCATATTCGTCATTAGCCCTGAGGTTGCCATACGCCCTGATAAGGCAATATCAACAGCTTTGGTTAAGGCTTCATTAAACGGTGCAGCGGTTTTGCTGATTTGTTTTTCCAGCTTCTTTTTATCCGCATCTTCACCTGCATCAGCAATCACTTGGCAATAATAAGCCACTTCTTCAACTGACCAAGGGGCAACAGAGTTTGCTTGTAAAGCAGGGTCATCAGCCAGCCCTTGTTTTCCCGCAATCCATTCAATAGCTTGAGTGACTTGTTCAGCACTAAAACGGTCTTTTAAGGCTTCTGTGTAGCGCGTGTTTAATTTACCTAATTCACGCGTACGCTGGGAAGCTTGCCCAAGATGCTGTTGATAATAGTCACTGGTACGCATGGCACGTTTTAAGGATTGCGATGAAATACGCACCCGACGTACGCCACCAAAAGTAGCGGATTTCTGCATATTCATATCATCACGGTTTAAGCATGATGGGCTGTGTGAAATGAGAATATGGAAATTAATAAAGTTTTTATTATTGTGGGTACTCATAGTGATGCTCCTTTTTTGGGGGCAGAATAATGGAAAAAATACTCTTCTAATAAGCGACGTTTTTGCGTTTTATTCCAAAAAAACAAACGTTCGCCCCATTGTTGCCAATCCACCGTCGGTTCTACTTGTTGTACTAAGCGTCTTAGCTGAGTGAGATCATTGGGGGGTTGTGATCTTAAAACCTGAAACAGCCGCTCTTCACTGATTTTACTCGCCAATTGTTGCCCAAGTGATTTTGCCGTTTCAGCCTGTTGATGGTGTTTAATATAGGGAAGAAAAAACACCACACGATCCCAGCGTTTATCCGTTTTTATGTTTGGTAATAAACGATAATAAGCAGGGATAGCAGCAATATTGTCCAGCGTTGCACGGCGTAATTCGGCCTGTTGCCCTGTACCAAGTTCGGTATAACGTTTAGCAAGTGCCACAAAATCAATTTTATGATGGCTCATTGTTTTTCTCCTGTTATTTTTTTAAAGGCGACGGATAACGTTTTTTTAGTAATAACCAACGCTTTAATCATTTTCGCTTCATGTTGATAAGGCTGTGTGACTTCAGTGACAATTTGCCAACTTAATCTAATCAGTTGTTGTTGTAATTGTTTAATCATCGCTGCACTTTGTCGCCAGTCCATAGTGCGTAATGCCTCGTGTATCAACGTTTCAGAATGGTGATAAAACAGTGCTTCGGCTTGATCAGGAATACCTTCAGCGCCTGATGCTTTAGCAAAGCCATATAATTTATTGCGTAGCTGCTGTTTGATTTCCACTGCTTGTATTACTAAGCTTTCAAGGTAGTGGCTATTATCATCCCAGCCTGTATTTAACGGAAACAGCTCATGCCGTCGCTGCAAAATAGAGGCTTGTTTATTGCGATAGCCGCCAACAATGAGCTGTGGGTTGATATCTTTTGCTCCTGCGGTGAGCGCCGAAAACTGTTTGACCACTGTTGCTATTCGATAGTCTTCTTTTTTGCTTTCGGATTGAATGACAAAATGATTAAGCTGTGTCCATGCAGGCGCAGAGGTGGTAAAAGAGCGATACCGTTGTGTTTTCTTTTTAAGATCAATAATTCGGGGGGAATGAGGATGTATCCAATCGCCAATGAGTGTGTAGACAAATTTTTCTTTATTAAAGCTAACCACGGCATGGTCAGTCTCAATACCATAAAACTCACAATATTTAGGAGGAGCATTTTGCTCGTTTTGATTATTAACTATTAATTCAATATGGGCAGGTTGCCAAAACAGCCCCCGTAATAAGCCTATTTTTGCAGCTTCTATAGTGGATTTTGCTTTAATCGGCTCAACCCATACTGGCTTATCGGTTGCTTTTAAGCTATCGTAATCACCTGCTAATAATTGATTAACACTGGCTTTGTGTAAGATGTTAAACCAGATTGTTTGACGTAATGAATCTCCCTTTAATAAGGTGGTTATGGGTGCGCCACCTCTAAACCCTCCCTTGAATCCACCGCCAAAACTAGGGCTATTCATCGCTTGATTAAATAAGACAATTGCCGCTGCTGAGGCGCTGATTGCTGAAATATCGCCCGCATTATTAAAAAAGGCATGATTATTACCTTCAGGTAAACCAATAAAGAGTTTTTGAATCGGGGTTACTTTAGCCGCTTTAACACCGCGTATTTGCATAAAAGGGGTGTCAGGATGGTTTAAATCAAACCAGTCGGTATAGCCTTGAATACCTGCTTGGTAATCTTCTTTACTCAGAGGGGCTATGATTCTTTGGCGCAACATTTTGTCGTTGTTAGGGAGAAACAAAACCTGAGTTAAACAGATGATTAATTGCAAGCAGGCTAATTCCATATCATCGCGTGATAAAGCAATCTCCCCAACATCCGTTTTACATAAAAGAGTTTGTAAGGTGATGAGTTTAAAGGCTGAATCATGTTGAATCGGAATCCAAGAATCAGTGAGTAGGTTCATATCTATTCCTTTTTTAACCATGGTTCAAAATAATGAGAATTAGGTAACCTATTTAAAGCCAGTGAAGTTAATCTTGTTCCAACGCTCCAACGAAAGTATTATTTAATGTAGGTCGGGTTAGCTTTAGCGTAACCCGACAAATCAATAGGTTAGCGTTCCCTCTCTAAACCATTTTCAGTGCTATAGCTAAAACAGAATTTTTCGCCTGATGCGCGCCAGACCTTATCGTCTTTTGTCATGGTTAAATAAAACATACCTTCTTCTTTAACGCTATTGCCTTTTAAACTACTCTCCCATGTTGCGGGAACAGGAATAGTATTAAGCATGATTGCTTCCCGTTGTCGCCATTTATCAATGGCTGAAATAGGCTGTTTTTCTTCAAGAAAGTGTCGTTTTGCCGACTGTTTTACAATCGGAATAAGCATTAAACTCATTTCACCATCGCGGGTTAAGGCATTGACTTTTTCCTCTTTGTCATCCCACACATTTTCAATATCCGTCACATAATTGGCGACCATGCGACTTGCCATTTCTTCCATCTCAAATAATGCATATTCTTCGATGATGGCTTCTGGTTCGTCATCCCATGCCTCTGTTCTATAAACGTCTTCAATCATTGGACGGTAGACATCAGGAAAGATGAGTGAGGCATAATTGTTATCAATAGTGCGTTTAATCAGTTGTTCGGTACGCCATAAGACCCGTGCATTAGGCGCTTTGTTATTGCCATAAATAAGCTTGTGCAATTGATAATCTTCGTTTTCAGGTAACAATACCGTACAGTGTGGCTGTTCAAAGCCAGTAGGGCGTTGCCGTTGATGACGATGTAGTCGTCCAAGGCGTTGAAAGAATAAATCCATGGGACAAAGCTGAGTAATCATCCAGTCAAAATCGAGATCAAGGCTTTGTTCAACCACTTGTGTGGCAATTAAAATGCCGCCTTGTTTACGCTGTTTACCTTTGCCATAGTTTTTTAGCACCTTATTCTCTTTTGTTTGACGGTCTTTAAAACGATAACGGGAATGGAAGAGGTCAATCGGTAGGGATGTTTGTGTGCGTAATGTTGATGCCAGTGTTTGTGCATCAGCGACCAAGTTGCAAATAACAACAACATTAGCGCCATCACTTGCGGCTTGGATGATTTGTGTCAGTAGTTTTTTATCAGGCAGCATATCCACGCTTTCAACACACACCAGCTTAACG
>CAYNGN010000108.1:5404-7514 GCA_964396615.1 uncultured Thiothrix sp.
GTGGGGTGGTTGTCAGTTTGAGCATAATGAGAGATTAAGGGGTAGGCATTGTCTTCTGTCAGCACATCAGTGGCAACGATAGTAGATTGACTCCATGCTGCGATGAGTTTTTGACGTTGAAATAAAGGCAAGGTAGCTGATAACAAGATAACACTGCTGTTCATTTCTCGTTGTTGAATGAGTACTTTATTCAATAAGCCATACATATAACTATCATAAGCGTGTACTTCATCAATAATGAGTACACTTTTTCCTAAACCAAAGCTGCGTACAAAGCGGTGTTTGACGGCTAAAACAGAAATCAATACTTGATCAACGGTACATACACCAATTTGTCCGAGAAAAACCCGTTTTCGGCTTTGGCTTAGCCATTGTGAGCATTGAATACTGGCTTCTAGCTCATAGGTTTCATTTTGTGGTGGATTATGTGCTGCGGTTTTTTTTAGGTCAATAAACAGATCATTAAAACGTGCTTTGCCATGTGCCAGTACAAGATCAGTGTCTTGATAAAGGCTTTTCGAGACGGTGATCAGCCGTTCCAACATGGCATTGGCGGTTGCTTGAGTGGGTAAGGCAAAAATAATACTTTCAGCGATTCCTGCGGCTAACAAGTGACTCGCATAAGCTAATGCGGCTTCGGTTTTTCCTGAACCTGTAGGGGCTTCGATTAAGGTCAGTCCTGCGCTAACAGGAATATCATTAACAACGGTTTGGATGTGATGCGGGGTAAATTTGGGAAATAAGGTCTGCATTCCATTGGATGTCATCACATTGGGGCTAAGATTCGGTAATAAACCACTTTCAATCAGTAGTTGTTTAGCAATGGGGCGACGTGATTGAAAATAATCGTCTAGCGAAGCGGTGCTGCTCGGAGGATCAGTCACATAACTAAAACAGTTATTACCGTTGGCATCTTGTACGGTTGAACCTAACCAATCACAGACGGAACAAAAACCTGCTAAAAATAACAGGTCACAGGCGGGTGGTTGATCATCTAAGGATAAGCCAACAGGCGTTAAAAACAGAGCCTCCAGTGCATAAACAATGCTTTTTCGTGCAACACGATCATGGGTTAAAACCGTAGGATCGGCTCTTTTGGGGTCTGGATTGCCTTTTTCATTATAAGGTTCAACACCATGATGCCCTGCAACGGCTTGTAACCAAGGCTTCCAATATTCCCATATTTCAGCACCTTCGGTTTCTTCCCATCCTGTCGCTTGCCATGCAAACTCAGTGGCAAAATCATTATAGAACCAATGATAGCTATATTCACCGTGGTAATAGCCTTTGCATTCTATTGGGTCTGAATTGGCAAAATCAGACCAGAGATCGGTGGCAATATGAGGTGCTTTCATTTGAAAGCGCACATCAAATTTTCCCAGATCATGCAAGGCAATAAAGAACAATAGCCATGCACGAATGATAGGTTCATCGTGAGGGTTTAAGCTGAGAAAAGCACGGCGTATAACAGGGCTTCTCTGCCACCATTCATCGGCTACAGCCGAAACATCAAGCAAATGGTAAACCAGTAAATGGTAAGGTTCACCCTTTTCTTCATTATTCCTTTGTGCCTTTCCCCAATAACGGTAGTAGTTGGATTCGGTCATTATGATATTTTCTCAAGGGTGGTAATAATAAAAACAACGAGATTACGCTCATGTTGTTTATAAAACAAACAGGATGGTATTGTTTTTACCTCCTTTACTGCTTAACGCAAAGTAGGGGAATTGTGAATACTGCTAAATTTTCTTTGGCTTTTGGTTTATCATTATGGTTGGTTTTCAAGGCGTGATTATTGATGAAAATGTTCTTTAATAATTTGTGTGATATTCTAGCAAAATGCTCGGTAGAAAATAGCATGGGTTATTTTACTTTATAAACCAATTACATATAATTGGTGTGTTCCCCACAGGCGTGGGGATGAACCGGCTGTGGGATTAACTATGACACCTGCTTATAAGTGTTCCCCACAGGCGTGGGGATGAACCGCTATGATCTGGTTTATCTTTTGCTATTTTTAAGTGTTCCCCACAGGCGTGGGGATGAACCGGATAATAATCGAAAGAAATTATGAACATTATTGTGTTCCCCACAGGCGTTGGGATGAACC
>CAYNGN010000109.1:0-5949 GCA_964396615.1 uncultured Thiothrix sp.
ACTAATAGTGATACACCAATCGCTGAACTGAGTGGCGCGTGGGCGATACGTATCATGAAGACGGTGAGTAATAAAGGCAGTAAGAAAAAATTGACAAGATTGAGTGCAATAGTGCTGAATGACTCATTTGTTAAGAAATAATCAATTAAATTACCAATGTAATCTAAGCCAAGCGGAATGATAAAAAATAGTGATGCAACACTAATGGCAGGAATAATATCCCAGCGATGACTGGCCAAACGGCTAATCCCTGCAATAATTAAAAAGAATGCGGCAAGAAGAAGAATTGAATCAAAACTGGCACTAATTAAATAGCCAATAGGTTTTTCAGTTGAGGTTTCCATAAATTGATTAAACAGGAAAAAACCAAGCGTCGAAAATAATAAGACAATTGCCCAAATAGGACTGGTGTATAAACAAAATAAACCTTCACATTTACGTACTTTCGTTGGTTCGACGGGCATATTAGGTGAGAGTAAATAAATTCTACTTGTGCCTAATAATAATTTTGAAGGCAAAGAAATATTAAGCCCTTTCCTTTCTATGAGACGTTGTTTATTAACGTGTGTTCCATTTTCAATTGACAGGTTTTTTATACGGTAGCTCGTATCTTCCCGTTGTTCTATAACTAAATGATGGGCGGAAACAGATAAATCTGAAAGAATGACATCATTATCTAAAGCACGTCCAATGGTGACAGGAAAGCGATCAATTTTATGGTATTGTTTCATGCCATGAACATGCGTTTCAATGATTAACTTTGCCATTTTATTCTCTCCATCACTTTACGTAGTAGATCCATTGATGAATTAAAGTCTGTGCCGACTAAATCCATATTGAAGATAAACCCTTGTCTTTTCTCTCCGACCATTGCCATGGTAATCAATACATCACTTAGCCCTGTATATTTCAGGTAGTCACGACGGCAAATGGTTGCCTTAAATGTTTTTTCGGTGAGTGTTACAAAACTTGTTTGGCAAGCGAAGTTGGTAACGTCTTCTTTATCTGCACTACTGGGAGGGACGCTCTCATTAAATGATTGGTAAATAGAATGATAAAAATGTGATGGTGACATTCTATCACTCGAAAGCCAATGATATTCATAGGCAATACCACCCACATCCAATGAGTCAGAGAGAAAAATATTATATTGATTAGAACAATTTATTGATGTTAAGTGGTATAAAACATCTTTTTTGAACGAGGGGCTACCATCCCAACATTTATAGGTCTTGGATAATTCCGAAGGAACGCTAAAGCCGCTAATGGTTGTTCCACTCCAGTCATTATCAAGTAGACCTTGGATCTTATCCTGTGAGTTTTTGACAAGTTGTTGCGAAATAGTATCGTAAATACTGTACACAGGTTTATAGTTGCGTCTTTCTAGACGTTTTAAGATATGTGTTAAATGCTCAGCAGGTACCAGAAAACTAATTTCATTGCCTGATGTTGCTACATTGATACCAATGACATTGCCGTCTTCATTTAATGTTGGTCCGCCACTCATGCCAGGGTTTAGGCTACCAGAAACAAGGATGTTTTTTTCTTCGCTGTTGCGCATTACACCATTATTAACCCCTTTAACAATTGAAAACCCTAAATCCATTGGATTGCCTAATGAATAAAGGTGAGCGCCTTTTTCCGGCAGGGGGGCTATTTCTAGTGGGGGGCCAAGTTCGTTTTTAGCGCGTAGAACGGCAAGATCATGTGTGGTATCAAGGTCAAGAATTTCAAGCTTGCCTTTTCGACCGTCTTTAGCAAGATATTCAAGGTCATATTTATCGGGTGCATTAACGTAACCACTAACAACGTGATAATTAGTTGCAAGAATATTGGCTTTATTAATGATAAAACCAGAACCAATACTGGATTTTTTACTGGTTTGTTTATTAATAACTCTTATTTGATAAACTGATTTTTCTGTTGAGGCATAAATGTTTGACGTATCGGTTTTTGCAAATGCAGTGTTCGTTAGCCATAGCATCGTGATGAGGATAAGAGGGCGAATATTCATTGGTTTTGTATTTCTATGGGGCTAATTAATCATGAAGGTACAGTATATCAGTGGTATATACTAGCTCACCATGTTTAGGAGTGTCTATTTCAGTGTATAAGAGCATAAACAATTCGTTATTAAAAGGGTTTCGCTCATTTTTTTTATTACCCTTTTAGTTTTTTTTGATTATTTTTGACATTTTTGTTGTTGTAGTAGTGCCCATTTAATATGTTCTTGTACCATTATTGAACTTTTTTCAACGTTGCTTTTAAGTACTTTTATTATTTTATTACTTTGTGGAGCATTACCTAAAGCAATGGCGATATTTCGTTGCCAGCGTTGATAACCTATTCGGCGTATTGCTGACCCTTCCATATTTTTTAAAAATTGGTTTTCAGACCATAAAAACAATGTTAATAAAGAAGCCGTTCCCAAATGATGGCGTGCAGAAAAATCAGCCTCTTTAGCATAATGCGCAAAGCGATTCCAAGGGCAAATGAGCTGACAATCATCACAACCATAAATGCGATTGCCCATCAGTGGTCTTAGGGCTTCAGGAATACTCCCTTCATGTTCAATGGTTAAATAAGAAATACAGCGTCTAGCATCTAATTGGTAGGGGGCAATAATGGCTTGTGTTGGGCAAATATCAATACATGCTGTACATTGCCCGCAATGTTCAACAACAGGTGTAGAAGGTGGTAAGGGTAAGTCAGTATAAATTTCAGCTAAGAAGAACCAAGAACCCGCATCACGGCTAAGAATATTGGTATGCTTTCCCATCCAGCCAGCACCTGCTTTGACGGCAATGGGTTTCTCTAAGACAGGGGCGCTATCAACAAAAACGCGATAGCCAAAATGGCCGATATGCTGTTCGATTTTATTGGCGAATTGTTGCAAACGTTTACGCATCAGTTTGTGGTAATCGCGCCCTAAAGCATAACGTGATATATAAGCACATTCTGGATGATTGAGAATCATGATAGGATCAACATCCTCTGGAGGAAGATAGTCCATACGCACTGAAATAATACTTTGTGTGCCTGCGACAAGTTCTTGCGGGCGACTGCGTTTTTTACCATGCCGTTGCATCCATTCCATGTCGCCATGATAGCCTTTTTCCAGCCAGTTTATTAAGCGTTTTTCAGCAGCTGATAATTCAATATCACTGAAACCAACATAATTAAAGCCAAGTTCAATCCCCCATTGTTTTATCTGTTGGCATAGTTTTTCCATATTTTGTTCAGAGAGATGTTTAGCGTGTATATGGGAAGACATAAAGTGTGTCAATCCTAGTAGAAAGAAAGAGCGGAGTGTTATTGATTTTATTAGATGTTATCTTAATAGACATCCATTAATAAAAAAACGTGATGAAAGATAAACGATGAAAATACATTTACCCAATGAAGCCTCCATGTTTACCTTAGGACAGGCTATTGCCCATGCATTTCCTAAAAATGGAGTAATTTTACTCAAAGGGGAACTTGGCACGGGTAAGACAACCTTAGTAAAGACAGTATTACGCTCATTAGGTCAACAAGGTGCAGTGAAAAGTCCAACGTATACACTCGTAGAACCTTACCATTTACAGGGCAGAGATATTTATCATTTTGATTTTTATCGACTTGGTGACCCAGAAGAACTGGAGTTTATCGGTATACGCGATTATTTTCATGAATATGCCCTTTGTCTTATTGAATGGCCAGAAAGAGCAATTGGTTATTTACCTCAAGAAGATATGGTGATTCACTTATCGTATTGTGAGCAGGGACGCAATGTGGAGATAGAGTGTGATAATAATATAAAACAAGTAGTTAAAGCATATTCTGCAAATTTTACTTGAAATGTATGCTAGATTAGGTTCTACTGTAACAATATAGGCTTACCTATTGAAATATATAGGTTATGAAACTAAACATAGAAAAAATAATGAAAGGTAGACATGTTATATCTTAGCAATCGATTAATCAGGCGATCTGGCTTGCTTGGGCTAGTTGTACTGTTGCTTTTGCCTTGTGCTTATGCAGATAATAAAGCGGCAACGATTAAATCAGCAACCATGACACAACATAATCACCAAGCAAATCTGCGTATCACTCTAGATAAGTCAGTTAAATATAAGGTATTTCGTCTAAGCTCTCCTGATCGAGTGGTGATTGACCTTAATAATACCAAAAGTAAAAAAATCACCTTAGATAAAAAAATCCATCAATTATCAAAAATACGCCATTCAATTCGTAACTCACGTGATCTGCGTTTGGTACTGGATTTAAAAGAAAGCGCAACGGTTCGTTCATCATTAAAAGGCAAACAACTTACTATAAAGCTCACATTTAGTCGTAAGAAATCAAAAGAGGGAACCAAGCCAAAGAAACGTCCTACTTTAGAAAAAAGCCGTCCCTCACGCCTCGTAGAGCCTCGGGTTGGTGAGCTTATTGTTGCTATTGATGCAGGTCATGGCGGCAAAGACCCTGGCGCGATTGGTCGTCATGGTACCCGTGAAAAAGATATTGTGTTACAAATTGCCAAAAAACTAAAACGTAGAATTGATCGCGCTCGTGGTATGCGCGCAGTGTTAGTGCGTACAGGAGATTATTACATTCCCTTACGTGAGCGAATGCAAATTGCTCGGCAGAAAAATGCGGGGATGTTTATCTCTATTCATGCAGATGCCAATCCAAATCATAATTTAAAAGGCTCTTCTGTTTATATTTTGTCAGAAAATGGCGCTTCAAGTGAAGCAGCGCGTTGGTTAGCTTCTAGTGAGAATGCAGCAGATAGAAAGTTAGCAGGTACAAATTTTCGGGATAAAGGGGGAGAGTTAGCAACCATGTTAATGGATTTGTCACAAGCGGCAACCATTGATAATAGCTATTACCTAGCAAAACGTACGTTGGCAGAGTTAAAGGGGGTGAACAAATTACTGCGTCATAATGTAGAAAGCGCTGCATTTGTGGTGTTAAAGTCGCCTGATATTCCTTCTATTTTAGTTGAGACGGCCTTTATTAGTAATAATTCAGAAGAGGCACGATTGAAGACTGCGTCTTATCAAAAGAAGATGTCTAATGCGATGTTCAGAGCCATTAAACAGTATCAAGTTGCCCATTCTGGGAGTGATGGTATGCGTTATGCAAGTCATCAACCTAAGGCTACTCATAGATCTCGTTCACTCAATAAAGCCAGTCTTTCAAAGGCACGCTTTGTTCGTTCAAGCAAAAGCAGCCGTATGCATTCAAACCGTAGAATGAGTCAGCATGTCGTAAAGTCAGGTGAGTCGTTATCAGTAATTGCACAGAGTTATGGTCTAAGTACAAAAATGTTAAAAAAATATAATGAACTGAATGGTTCAACGATTCGTATTGGACAAAAGTTGTCTATTCCTATTCGTTCTTGATTTAATTTAATAGTGTCCAATAAACAATTTGTATAACATATTGTATAACATATTGATTTATTGGGATAGATCACTCTAGTTTACAAAAATATTATTATCGCATTGGGTAGAGCGTATCCAATCCACCGCCATCCAGATTCTCTTTCTGTTGCTTTTTTTGTAAGCCAGCATTTACTAACATTAATAATTGATCTCCTTTCCAATCAGCCTCATTTGCAGCATATAAACTCTGGCTGAGCTGCCTAATAACCGTTGATCCTACTGCTAATTGATCCGCTAATTTTCCTAAATTTTGTGTTTTATCCTCAGGCCATTGTTGTTGCGTCCATTGTAGTAAGTAGTATGCCGCTTGTTCTGCGTTATGTTGTTCGCAGGCATATTGTATGTGCTTGAGTAGGTTTTTTTGACTTGGGTTTGTTTGTTTGTGTTGTCGCCAATTAAGTAACTGCTGGTACTTATGCTGATACTGATTTAGTAGAACGGTCTTATTCTTAAAGAGTAAAAAGCCAAGACCAATAAGACTTGCCAGTATGCCTACTATGAGTAAAAACGATGAGTT
>CAYNGN010000109.1:5962-7501 GCA_964396615.1 uncultured Thiothrix sp.
ATTTGCGGGTGTTGTTTCTTTCGTCATCAATGCATTAGTATGCTTCGCTTTTCGTTGTTGTTCTTGTGAGCTTGGAGCTTTTGTAGTAGCTCCTGTTGGTTTTGTTACTCCTGCACTTGCTTCAATGGTAATCGTTATTGCGGGCAAACGTGCTGTTTGTTGCTGTTTAGTATCAATATTCCACCAGTCCAGCGTTATTTCAGGGAGTTGCAATGTACCTTCCTGATTAGGAATATAGCTAATCGTTTGTGTGTTAATACCTATAAGGGTTTCACCATCGGTATAGTTTTTATTATCTTCCTGATCAGGATAGGTTCGTATTGTGTCGATTTGTGCGAGGACAAGTTTAGGTATTTGCGAACTTGCGAGACCTTTGGCTTCAATGGTTAATATACGTGTAACAGGTTCGCCGATGCGAAAGATTGGGCGTTTTTTTTGCCAGCTATCCTTGAGTACGACTTCTTCAGCAGGTAGCCAATTATCACCCTTAAATGCGGTAGGTAGAGGTTGAACATCTACTTCAATAGGCTCACTGCGTAGTGTAATGGCTTTGCTACGTTCGCCAAAGATAGAGCCTGAAAAAATACCTGAACCAAAAGGATCATTAAAAAAGAGATCGTTTTGGAAAAAAGGATTTTGTTGGCGTTGCTGCGGTTGCTTAGGCTTCTTTTCAGCGCGTATATTTCCTTTGACAATCGTAGGTGGAATGGTCAACTTTCCACTTTTTTCTGCAGAAATAACATAGCTGCGCTCAATGACCCTATAGTTCTTGCCATTGCGAGAAAGACGGTATTTTTCTTTTTGTTGGAGTTGCTCAATAACGGCATTCTCAAGAGTGGGTGGATACATTTCGTATTCTAATAATTGCTCATCATAAAACAGCTTTACGGTATAAGAAATTTGCTGTTGTACATAGGGAGGTTTATCATTTTTTAAGGCAACAGAAGCTTCAACAAAGACATGTTTTTTTGTTGCAGCTGCTACTTTAGGAGGGGCATCACTGACGGTTAGTGTTAGTTCTGGTGTTTTTTCATTACCAAGAGTGATTGCTGGAATAGTAATTTTTCCTTGGTGTAGGGGTTGCAATTGGACAACCCAGCTTTTTTTAAACGCGGTTTTTCCATTGATGTTGCTCATGTGTGAGCGATTGCTCGTATTGAGAATGTTAAAGTCTTTTTTTAGTGGGCTAAGGTCAGGGTTGTCATTGGTTTTACCATTAGTCTCAATGGTAAAGGTAACCGAGTCATCAATATAAGCGGTATCTTGGTTTAAAAATGCCTGTACTTCTGCTCTGCTAGTGTTAGGCAATAGTGATAAAAATATCATTATTAAGCCGACAAAAATGAGTAACTGTCTTGGTTTTACATTTATATGGGGTGTTGATATTAAGGCTGTTGTTACCATGGGTTGCTTCCTATTGTGCCTTCAGGTGCTTGTCGTTGCTGGTATTGGTATTTAAATTTACGTTGCAATAAATCACCAGGATTATCTTCAATACGGCGTAGCCATTGATCCGCAGCTATTTTTTCTTCACGGCTA
>CAYNGN010000110.1:0-5105 GCA_964396615.1 uncultured Thiothrix sp.
CCATCTCGACCCTCCCTGAATATAAACAAAAGTATTCTACATAAAACTACCCCCGCCGCCGGCCGCCGGATCTCTAATGCTACTGGAAAATTAACCATTGTTAACAGCACAATTGCTGATAATTCAGCGAATTTGGGCGGTGGTGTTTTCAATGAAGGGAAAGGAAAGCAGGCCATGACCATTATGAATAGTACGATCTCAGGTAATCGTGCAAGTAGTCAAGGTGCTGGTATTTTTGAAGACGGGATTGGAGCGCGTATCATTAATACGAGTATTATCAATAATATTGGCAACGGTGGTATTTGCTTTGATACTTCTGATACAACCATTACTAATAGTACTATTGTTGGTAATTCCAAAGGAAATATTTGTCATGCAGCAGGGGGCGTTGCGACGTTACAAAATACCATTGTTGGTCAACAAACAGAAAACTGTTCAACAGGCTTTTCCACATTCATTACCTCACTGGGTAATAACCTCTTTGGTGAGCCTTTTTGTGACATTAATAAACGACCAAGTGATCTTAGTGGTGACCCGCGTTTGGGTTCACTGCCTAATCTACGTTTGGGCATAAACCCTGATTTTGTTATTTCTCCTGCGGGAGGACACTTACCTTTACTCCCTGACAGCCCTGCGATTGATGCTGCTAATAATACGGTTTGTACACCTAATGATCAATTGGGTCGTATACGTGTTGATGGCAATAATGACGGCAACGTTGACTGTGATATAGGGGCTATCGAATTTTTGCCAGTGGCAGAAAAAATGGAGTTTCAAAATGATGTCTTACCTGAAATTTCCTATAACGGCACGATTGATGCTTATATTTCTGAAGCAGAACCCAGTAGGACGTTTAACGTTAAAAAACTGCTTATTGATGGTAACAATGGTGGTGGTAATGATTTTTCATCGTTGATTCGCTGGGATCTTAGCTCATTTGTTCCACCTGGCTCACGTCTTAAAAGTGCTTCTATTATCCTTGATATTTTTGATAGTAGTCGTAACAGGTATAGCGTTCATGCTTTAAAACGTTCTTGGACAGAATCGGCAGTCTCATGGGAGCTACAGCGAAATGCAAAATCTGCAACATGGGAAATTCTTGGTGCTAAGGGCTCTAAGGATCGTGGGAAGAGTCTTGGCATCGTTTTTGCGCCTCAAACAGGTTTATTAACCATTCCGCTTAATAAGCGTGATGCTCTAGCAGTCATCCAAAGATGGATTGATAATCCTGATAGTAATCATGGTGTTATTATTGCTCATGAGCGTAGTGAAAATGGTATTGATTTTTATTCTAGCGAGTTCCATAAACTTAGCTCACGCCCAAAATTATCATTACATTTTGATACCCCTCATGATCCAAGAAAGGGAGCTACTGAAGCGCAAGTTAATGCATTAGAGAGTGTCTTACGTGACAAATGTGGAGTGACTGATTTTAAAGAAAACTTTGATCCCCTAACAGGGGCTTTTGGTAAGGAAGAGGGACGTGTTAGGACTTTCAGTATTAGGTGCGCAAACAGTAATCTAACAGATGACGATCTTGAGTATTTTAGTATCATAAAATCCATTGTGCGAGGTAATGGTTTGCACATAGGCGATGTAGCAACTATTGACTTATCACATAACCAGTTAACACATGTTGATGGATTACGTCATTTAACCTTCTCAAAAATAGTAAATCTTAGTCACAATAAGCTACGTAATGTCGATGGTTTACGCAATTTGACGACGCTTAAGCATTTGGACTTAAGCCATAATGAACTCACTAACGTTGACGGATTAAGCAGTCTTGAGTTTGCAGGTGGTTTTGGTTTTGATGATGCTGTTTTGGGAGGCTTCTTTCTCAATGATAATAAGCTAGTGAATGTCGATGGGCTTAAGCGCTTAAAATCAAGCGCACAATTAAATATTGCCAATAATTTATTAGTGAATGTAGAGGGTTTGCGTAGTCTCACTAATGTTGGTGTTTTACATCTTGAAAATAATTTATTGTCGAATATAAAAGGCTTAAGGAATCTTAAAATTATTGGTGGTTTTGATGGTAATGAGCCAAAAAAGCGAATAGGAGGGATTTATCTGCAAAATAATTTACTCCGTAATCTTAATGGTCTCAGAGGATTAAGAAGTGTTGTGGGGACGTTGGATTTTAGTCATAACCTGCTCATTAATATTAAGGGTTTACGACATATAACATCACTGCGTACAAAGTGTGGAGCAGGGGGTTGTTTTGGTGCATTAAGTTTAAAGCATAATTTACTCGATAACTTAAAAGGGCTTCCTGCTGTTTCACTGGCGGCCTATCCGCTGATTGTTAGTAGCAATCCTGCACTACGTGATCTTAGTCATTTGTCTGCTATTACTGAAGTAAAACCTTGTTCTGGAGTTGAAAATAACCCTCGGATGCCCGCTATCACTATTGATGGTATTGATTATTTATCGTGTACAGGGATTTATATTGATAATCACCGATATGTGAGAAAAGCGGAAGCTCATGTGGCGTTTTGTCGCGCTAATACTGCTTTTCTTGCTGCACAAAACCCGCCTGAAAATCGTGATGTGCCAACTCTTATTCGCATTGATAATGCCGCGCAAGAGAAAGCGGAGGTTGCTCATATTTGTGCTGACAATTAGTGCTATCGTTTTTCACATAAATAATTTCTGATGTATTACATCAAATTTTAGGGACGCTTCTATTTGTTGGTTAACAATCCAGCCTGTTATGATCAGCGCAATTCTCAACAGTGGTAAACTCCCATGTCAACCAATAGCTTCGCCTCCCTCTCTCTTTCTCCTGCCCAAGTGGCTAACCTTGATACGCTGGGTTATCACACATTGACCCCTGTACAAGCAGAAAGCCTGCCTGCTATTTTGGCGGGCAAGGATCTTATTGTGCAAGCGAAAACAGGCAGTGGCAAAACGGCTGCGTTTGGGCTGGGTTTATTAGAAAGCATTAATCCACGCTTTTTTGGCATACAAGTCTTAATTCTTTGCCCAACGCGCGAATTAGCGGATCAGGTTGCTAAAGAGCTACGCCAACTGGCGCGTTGTATTCCCAATATTAAACTGGTGGTTTTATGCGGTGGCAAGCCTTTGCGCCGCCAAGCCGATTCACTGGAACATGGCGCGCATATTGCCGTTGGAACACCTGGGCGGATTAAAGATCATTTAAGCCGTGAAACCTTAGTCTTACGAGGTTTGAAAACACTGGTCTTAGACGAAGCGGATCGGATGCTTGATATGGGCTTTCAAGATGAAATTGACCATATTGTGCGAAATACCCCGAAAAATCGTCAAACTTTGTTTTTTTCGGCGACCTATCCCAAAGCAATTAAAAAAATGTGTCGTGCGATTCAGCAAGATCCTTTGATGATTAAAGTGGACAGCACCCATGCAGAGAATGTGATCAAACCGCATTTTTATCAGCTTGATCACAATAGACAACGTGATGATACCTTGCTCGGATTATTTGAACATTATCAGCCTGAAAGCACCGTGGTCTTTTGCCGTACCAAAATCCAGTGTCGTGAAGTCACTGAATTTTTACAGCAAAATGATATTGAGGCGATTGCTATTCATGGTGATTTAGAACAAAAAGATCGCGAGCAAGTGCTGGTTCGTTTTGCCAATAAAAGCTGTTCTGTGTTGGTCGCGACGGATGTTGCTGCGCGTGGTTTAGATATTAAATCATTACAAGCGGTGATTAACTATGAATTACCGCATGATCCTGAAATTTATGTACACCGTATTGGGCGTACGGGCAGGGCGGGTGAAGTGGGTTTAGCGCTTAGTCTGTATACCAATGATGAAATAGGGCGGCTTATTGCCATTGAAGATTACCAAAAAACAAGCCGTGAAAGTGAAACACCTGAAAGCCTCAATCGCCAATCACGTTTTTCCATTCAAGCACCGATGACAACGCTGCAATTTGACGCAGGAAAAAAGAATAAAATACGCCCTGGTGATTTATTAGGGGCGCTAACTAAAGAGGCGGGCTTAGCAGGCTCACAAATTGGCAAAATAGATATTTTTGACGTATTTAGTTATGTCGCAATCGAACGTAGCGCCAGCGTAAAAGCGTTAAATTATTTTAGAAAGGGTAAAGTAAAAGGACGTTATGTGCGAGCGCGTGAGGTTTATTAATTGATGTGCTAATACAGATTACACCGAGCTGACAAAAAACTAACCGTTTGCTAGAGATTGAGTTAATTAGCCTGTGTAATCTTTAAGAGTGAAAAATTATTCCATTCGGTTAGGAATATGGTAATTCATTTCGATGCGTTTTCCATGCAAGCGCCAGTCGTAGAAACCAGGATTTAAGGCGTAAACATTTGAAAAGCCCATTCGTTTCAGTGATTCTGCTGCTAAGGCTGCACGACCCCCACAACGACAGTATAAGACATAAGGTTTATCACGTTCTTTTAATAATTCGTTCTGATCAACTGCAAATTCTAGCACGCCACGTGGAATATTAATCGCCCCCGCAATTGCGCTTTCATTAAATTCACTGGGTTCACGTACATCAATAAACGTTGTGTTTCCTTCTTCACGCATGGTATCAGCTTCGTTTAGTGTTAGTACTGATACGTTTTTTCGAGCTTCTTCAACCATGTCTTTTATCATCATATTCATAATTACAAATCCTTAATTTTCTAATTTAATAAGTATAAAAATCATTGCAAAACATATTTTTAAATCAAGCAGCAAATTTTCCGCATTGTAAGTTTGCAGGTACAGAAATATCAATTTTATTTGGGTTAGGGAATGGCATCACGCGTGACAGCATCTACTAATAGGTAGGTTAATGTCGAAGTTTCTTCATCAAAAAGTTGTTTAAATAGCATTTGTCATTCTCCAAAAAGTTAAAAAATGGAATTAGTTATTTTATCTATTTTTTCAATAGCTTAAACTGATAGTTTACAACAGTACTCAGTAAATAAGAATATTATAATATTATTATTTACTGAGTAAGTACAATCCCTTATAAAAGGTATTGATAATACGATAAATAAATGATAATTCTATGGCAAGGGGTATGGAAAATGTATGACAGGGTTGGTTGGGAATGAATTATTTCAACGGCAACCCCTTTTCTTCAATATTATTGCTTA
>CAYNGN010000110.1:5145-7482 GCA_964396615.1 uncultured Thiothrix sp.
CAGAGAACATCTGTTCAGCAATAGCTCCTTGTTGTTTAAAGGAATTACTCGCTGCATTGACCATCGGCGGTGGGCCGCTCATATACACATCAAAGCCTGATAAATCAGCAAAATCGTCTAATACTGCAAGGTGAACAAAGCCTGTTTTTCCTTGCCAATGATCGCTGTCTTCTGGCTCTGATAACACAGGAATAAAAGTGATGTTGTCATAGTGCGCCGCCCATTTTTCGGCAAGGTCTTTGGCATACAAATCCTTGACTGCGCGTACCCCCCAATAAAGATGAAGGGGGGCAGCAACACCTTGTTCAATCTCTTGTTCAATCATGCCTTTTAGTGGCGCAAAGCCTGTGCCACCACCGACTAATATTTTTGGGCGTAGAGAGTCACGTAAATAAAAGCTGCCATGAGGGCCTTCGATACGCAGTAAGTCTTTTTCCTTTAATTCGTTAAAAACACGGCTGGTAAAATCACCGTCTTTTACATGACGAATATGGAGTTCTAAATACTTATTTTCCGTTGCTGGATTGGCTAATGAAAACGCCCGTTTACGGCCATCATTTAATAAAATATCAACGTACTGCCCAGCACGAAATACAAAGGGTTCTATTTCAGGTAATTTTAGTGTGACTTGCATGACATCATCGGCTAACTTGCGTAAAGCAGCGATTTTTACAGGGATAATTTTGGGTCTGACAGTGATACTGCTTGCCATTTTGATTTCGCCAACTTCAATATGCAAATCTGATTTGGCAATCGCTTTACAGAACAGGGCTTCGCCGTCTTCATGTTCTTCTTCTGAGAGTGCCATTGGCAAATCATCAGGGTAATGCACTTCGCCGGACAGTACTTTTCCAAAACATGTGCCACAAACACCACTGCGACAGCCATACGGAAAAGTGATTCCACTATCGAGTGCTGCATCAATAATATATTCGTCTTCTTGCACTGTAAACACGTATCCACTGGGTGCTATTTTTACCTGATATGCCATTGTTTCTATCCTGACTAGCCCTAATTATGATTTGGATTTTCTTAAGCAAAGACGGATTGCCCTGCTTAAAAACCAATAACTCATAGGGTAACAAAAACGCGCATTGTATAGCAAGGTGCAATAGTACATTAAAAAACCAGACTTTTTTTAATCGTTTTAGTTGATTACCAGCACTACGTTAGCGGTTTAATTTTGGAGTATTAAAGATTTTTGGAGGAAGTTATCTTACTCTTAAAGAATCTATTCTTATCCCATTGGTGCAGATAGTAGAAGCAGCTTCTCCAATACGGGGGGTAAGGAGAAGGGGGCAAAGCAAAGGGTTTAGGAAGAAGTAAAACGGGTTAAAAGGGGATGTAGGGCGCAGGTTGGGCTGAGTTATTTGGACGATAACTCAGCCTTTATTTTGTATGAAAAATAAAATATATAAATACTTATTCAGCAAATAAATCAGTAATGACTTGCGGAATAAAAGGTCTGCCTCTTTCATTAATAGAGGTGCCTGTAATTGTGGCATTTAAAATCAATTTATTATCCTTTTCACGATAAATATCTTGTTGAAAAGAAAAACGTAAGGCAGATGTTTTTTCGATATTAATACCAATCCAAAAAGCATCGCCCGATGTTAATGGAAGCTTATAATTTAATTCTGCACGAACAACAACAAGGTTGATTTTTTGTTTTGCCAAAGCAGCAAAATCAACGCCTTGCGCTAATAAAAATTCATGTCGTGCATGTTCAAGGTAATTCATATACACGCCGTTATTAACAATACCTTGTATATCGCACTCATAGTCCCTAACGGTGAAATCAAGCTTATAATGGTAATCCATTATCTTTTATCTCCATAAAATAAGGTTTTTATTTTAACAAAATTCGCACGAAAGCCCCTGTCAAAAATCATCAAAATTTTGTGGTTTTGGCGTATTATTGCAAGTGTTAGGCGAATCCTAGCAGGCTGGATTATTAACCAGCACATGAAAGGTGTCATTATTTCGTCTATATACGACTAAAGCCCCCCATTCCATTCATCTGTATTTAGTCAAGCTTGGGAGTTAAATCTATATTTTTTAGTCATAATTGAGAGTAGTTTAATCATGTCCCTTGCTACTTTCTTTGGTTTATTGAGGGGCAAGCTACAAAATATAACTCGTCAACTACTCCCCCCTAAAGGGGCGAGCTTGCAAAAGCTCAGTTGACTAGGCTTAGGTCCTTCGGGACTCCGTTATTCATGTCATGGTACGTCAGGATGTACGCTCAAGTCCTGTCCACTACCGCTGAACTCTAAACAATCCTGCCGAGTAGGGATAGTGAGCCAGCATGACAAGCATGGATAACATTGCCGATGA
>CAYNGN010000111.1:0-726 GCA_964396615.1 uncultured Thiothrix sp.
GGTTATTTGGATTCCTGCAGGAATCATCCAATTAATCAATGGACAACTTTTTTCAGAAACACAATTTGTCCCGTGGGCAGCTTATGTACAAAACAAAGACGGTTCGCATTGTATCTTAGAACAAGATGAGTTTTATCAACGCTTACTCAGTAGTAGTAGTGATAATCCACATATCACCGATATAAATGAAGCCTTACTTGAAACATCCAGTGACTAAGGAAAAAACTAACGCTGAATCAGCGAATTACGTTTGCTGATTCAGAGACCTGCTGTTTTAATAAACTTATTTCACTGCCTCTTCCTTCATTACGATCAGGCGCTGCTATTTCAGCATGTATAATCTTTTTCCATTCTGGTTTCGAACCAAAATGCGCATAGAAACGTGTATTAAAGGTATAAGGGTCATTAACCTGTTCAAAAAGAGAAGTTCCATACACCCTATTCACCTCTAACTTGTCATATCCCATCATCAATAATAAGGTCGGAAAAAGATTAAAATGACTCGATTTATTTTTATTTAACATCGCATTTTTTTTCCAATCAAAATCATTTGATGTTTTCTGTTTAATCACTAATAACGGCACAATACCCTCTTCTATATTGGCATTCGTACTTCCACAATGTGTATTCTTACCGTCATTACCTCTTTCATGTAAATCCTGTCCATGATCCGACGTGTAAATAACCGTTGCCTTGTCTAAATTAGCTTGGGTAAGCAACACGAAA